>JBFJWO010000004.1:0-30545 GCA_041623575.1 Gammaproteobacteria bacterium | reverse complement strand
GCCCGCCGCGCGCGAGGAGATCGAGAATCGCTTCACCCGCGAAGCGCGCCACGACGAAGGGGGACCCGTGCTCGATCAGCCAACCGTGCTGTACCTGCTGGAGCGCACGCACGCACCTCCCGCCTGAAGCCCGCCGCGCGGTCGTGCGCGTCAGCCCGCGGCCGGGCGGGGTTGTTCCTCGAGCCGATCGGTCGCCGGCGGCGGCGTGCGCGACAGCGCGCTCAACGCGGCACGGCGTTCGTCGCCCATCGCCACGTTCACCGAGTCCAGCGCCGGGCGCAGCTGCTCCAGGCTGCGCGCACCGACGATGGGGCAGGTCACCGCCGGGTTCGCCGCCACCCACGCGACGGCCAGGCTGGCGGGGTGCACACCGTCCGCCGCGGCGCGTTCGGTGAACTCGGCGGCGACGTCGAAGACCCAGGGCTCGCCGTAGCGGCGGACGTATTCGGCGTTCTCGATCAGGCGCCCGTGCTCGGGGCGCGTCGCCCGCGAGAACTTGCCGCTCAGCAAGCCGCCGCCGAGCGGGCTGTAGGTGATCACCGCTAGGCCCTCGGCCACCGCCAGCGGCAGGATCTCGACCTCGACCTGGCGCTTGACGAGGTTGTACATCGGCTGGATGACCTCGAAGCGCGACCAGCCACGCGCGGCCGAGATCCCGAGCCCCCTGGCGATCTGCCAGGCGGCGTAGTTGCTCGCACCGAGATAGAGCACCTTGCCCGCGCGCACCACGTCTTCGAGGCCGCGCAGGGTCTCCTCCAGCGGCGTGTGCGGGTCCCAGCGGTGCATGAACAGGACCTCCAGCCGATCCGTCCCCAGGCGCTGCAGGCTGGCCTCGACGGCGCGCGAGACGTAACGCCGGTTGGCACCGCGCGCGTTGAGGTCGTCGCCGAGCGGCATGAAACACTTCGACGTGATGACCAGTTCCTCGCGGTGGCCGGCCATCAGGGCGCCGAGGATCTGCTCGGCGCGCCCGGCGTTGTAAACGTCGGCGCAGTCGAAGAAGTTGATGCCGGCGTCGCGGCAGGCGGCGTACATACGCGCCGCTTCACTCTCGTCGGCGTCGCCGCCGAACGACATCGTGCCGAAGCACAACTGCGACACCCGCACGCCAGTGCGGCCCAGCGCCTTGAACTGCATGGAAACCTCCTTTGCGGCGTGCCTCACGCGGACGCTCGCCTCGACGGAGCCGGGGCGCTTTGCAACGCGCGCGCCGGCGGTGTAATGTTTCGCGCGTCGGCTGCGCTGTGTGCAGGCCGGCGTTGCATCGCCGCGAGCGCCTACCCGTTGCGCATCGCGGACGGCGACGACGAACTATAAACCAAAGACACACCGCGAGCGTAGCCTGCCATGACCACCGCCGAAGCGAACCCCTCCCCGCCGGCTTCGGACGCGCCGCCCATCATCACGTTGCGCGGCGTGAGCAAGTGGTTCGGGAACTTCCAGGCGCTGAAGGACATCGACCTCACCGTCTACCCGGGCGAGCGGGTCGTGGTGTGCGGCCCTTCCGGATCGGGCAAGTCGACGATGATCCGTTGCATCAACCGCCTCGAGGAGCACGAGAGCGGGACCATCGTGGTCGACGGCATCGAGCTGACCGACGACGCGACGAACATCGGCACCGTGCGGCGCGAGGTCGGCATGGTGTTTCAGCAGTTCAACCTGTTCCCGCATCTCACGGTGCTGCAGAACCTGACCCTGGGACCGATGCGCGCGCGCAAGCTCTCACAGGCCGAAGCGGAGGCACGCGCCATGCAGTACCTCGAGCGCGTGCACATCCCCGACCAGGCCCGCAAGTACCCGGCACAGTTGTCGGGCGGGCAGCAGCAAAGGGTCGCCATCGCGCGCAGCCTGTGCATGGAGCCGAAGATGATGCTGTTCGACGAGCCGACGTCGGCGCTCGACCCGGAGATGATCGCCGAAGTGCTCGAGGTCATGGTGGAACTCGCCGAGGAAGGCATGACCATGATCTGCGTGACCCACGAGATGGGTTTCGCCAAGCGCGTGGCCGACACCATGATCTTCATGGACCTGGGCGAGATCATCGAGACCGCGCCGCCGGACGTCTTCTTCAGCGCCCCCAAGAACGACCGCTGCCAGCGTTTCCTGGAGCAGATCCTGTCGCATTGAGCGCCGGGCCGCGCGTCAGTCGCCTTTCGCCGCCTGCTCCTTGTAGTAGCCGATGACGTCGCCCACGGTGCTCACGCCCAGCCCGTTCAGCAAACGGTTGGAGTAGTTGAAGTAGGCGCAGACCTGGTTGACCTCCAGGATCTCGCCGTCGTCGCACCCCGCTTCGCGCAACGCCTCGACGTCGGAGGCGATCATCTCGCCCACCGCCGCGGTCAGTTTCTCCACGTAGCGCAGCAGCGCCAGTTCCTTGCCCGCAAAGACCTCCTCGGGGCGACGCGCCTCGAGCGCAGCCAGGATCGCATCGGCGCGCGCATCGTCGTCGAGCAGGCGACGAACGTTGGTGAAGTGGTGCGCGAGGCTGTACGCGCAGCGGTTGACGATGCTGGTGTAGGAGGCGACCGTCTCCAGGAACCAGAACGCCAGGCGGTTGTCCGGGTTGTGCAGGACGCTGCGGTACAGGGTCACGTGCCCCTGCATGGTGTGCGGGCGCAGCGAGTGCACGCGCATGACGTTGTCGACCGTGCCGTGGGGCGTGCGCACCGTCTCGTACATCTCGCGCAGAAAGCCGCTGGCCTCTTCGTCCGGCACCATGCGGATCCAGGCGGCGGGCGTTTCTTCGTGTGCGTCGCTCATCGGCGGGCCCCGGGGTCTGGTGATGCGCTCGATTGTAGGTGCGCGCGCCGCCCGGCGCCACGCCGCGCTCAGCCGTGCACGAGACTGACCCCGTGCCCCGCCAGGTCGATACCGACCCGCGTGCCGGGCGCCAGCATGTCATCGACGCGCGGGTCGACCACGAACAGCAGCCCGAGGTCGCACTGTACGTTGTACTCGATGTGGCTGCCGAGATAGGTAGCCTCGCGCACCGTGCCGCTCGGCGTGTCGCCGTCGTGCGGCCCGGCGCGCAGCAACAGCGACTCGGGCCGGATCGCCACGTGTGCCGGGCCCGGCGCGAGCCCGCGCGCTGGCAACTCGCGCCTGATGCCCCCGATGTCGACCCGCGCACGGTCGTCGTTCACCGCCTCGATGCTGGCCTCGACGAGGTTGGCGTCGCCGATGAAGTCGGCGACGAACAGGTCGGCGGGTTCTTCGTAGAGCTCGCGCGGACTGCCCTCCTGCGCGATCGCCGCGTTGCGCATCACGATGATGCGATCCGAGACGGCCAGCGCCTCTTCCTGGTCATGGGTGACGTACACCGCGGTCAGGCCGAGCTTCTGTTGCAGGTCGCGGATCTCCTGGCGCACCTGGCGGCGCAGCTTGGCGTCGAGGTTGGACAGCGGCTCGTCGAACAGCAACACCGAGGGTTCCAGCACCAGGGCACGTGCAACCGCCACACGCTGCTGCTGACCGCCCGAGAGCTCGCTCGGCAGGCGCGGCGCAAGGTCCGCGAGCCCGACCAGCTCCAGTCCCTGCAAGGCCAGGTCCTTGCGTTCTTCGCGCCCCACCCCGCTCACCCGCAGACCGTAGGCGACATTGTCCAGCACGCTCATGTGCGGGAACAGGGCGTAGGACTGGAACACCATCGTCACGTCGCGCGACGTCGCCGGCAGCGTCGAGACGTCCTGCTCGCCGATGTGGATGGCGCCGCCGCTCGGCAGCTCGAGCCCGGCGATGAGGCGCAACGTCGTGGTCTTGCCGCAACCGCTCGGCCCGAGCTGGGTGACCAGCGTGCCCGGCTCGATCTCGAACGACACCTCGTTCAGTGCCAGCACTTCGCCGAAACGCTTGCTGACGCTGTCGAAGCGGACCGAGGCGGCGCGCGACCTCATGCCGGTGCCGCCGCCACGCCGCCGGCGTGCTCGCCCCGGCGACGTCCCAGCTGGCGCTCGCCGACCACCAGTTGTACCAGCATCACCACGCTCACCATCACCAGGATGAGCACCGAAGCATAGGCAATCGCGAGACCGTAGTCGCCGTTCTCGACGCGCCCGATGATGTAGGAAGTCGCCATGTCGTACTCCGCGCTGACCAGGAAGATGACTGCGCTGATGGCCGTCATCGCACGCACGAAACTGAACACCAGCGCGGCCACGATCGCCGGGCGCAGCAGCGGCAGGATCACGCGGCGCACAGTGGTCAGGGAACTCGCGCCGAGCGTGAGCGACGCCTCGTCGAGGCTCTTGTCGAGCTGGCTCATCGCCGCGATACCGGCGCGCACACCGACCGGCATGTTGCGGAACATGAAACTCAGCACCAGGATCACGCCGGTGCCGGTGAGTTCCAGCGGCGGCACGTTGAAGGCCAGGATGTAGCTGACACCGATCACCGTCCCCGGGATGGCGAAGCTCAGCATGGTGCCGAACTCGAACGCGTCACGCCCGGCGAAGCGCTGGCGCACCAGCAGGTAGGCCGTCAGCAGGCCGAGCGACGCCGTCAACGGCGCGGCGATGGCGGCGATCGTGACGGTGCTGCCGAACGAGTTCCACGCCGCCCCGGTCCACAGCAATCCTTCGCTGCCCACGCTGACCGAAAACGCATCGGCGTAGTGGCGCAGGGTCAGCGTGTGATCGAGCCCCCACACTTCGACGAAACCGCCGAACAGGATCATGGCGTAGATCACCGCGGTCAACGCCGCCCACGGCAAGGCCGTGGAGTAGACGACGACCTGCAGCCGGCGCGGCAGGGCGACCGGCACCCCCGAATCGCCCTTGCCGGTCACCGTGGCGTAGGACTTGCGCCCCAGCCACAGGCGTTGCAGCAGGAAGGCGGAGAGCGTGAACGCCAGCAGCACGATGGCCAGCACCGCCGCGCGCCCCTGGTCGTGCTGGGCACCGACGATGGCAAAGAAAATACCCGTCGACAGCACGTCGTAGTCGCCGCCCAGCACCAGCGGGTTACCGAAGTCCGCCAGGCTCTCGATGAAACCGAGCAGGAACGCATTGGCGATGCCGGGACGCATCAGCGGCAACGACACGCTCGTGAACGTCCTCCAGCTGTCGGCGCGCAGGGTCTGCGCCGCCTCCTCCATCGACGGGCTGACCCCGTCGACGACGCCGATCATCACCAGGAAGGCGATCGGCGCGAAGGCGAGTGTCTGCGCGAACCACACGCCCGGCAGCCCGTAGACGTAGCGGGTCGGGGTGATGCCGAACGCCCAGTCCAGGAACTGCGTGACCGTACCGGAGACGCCGAACAGCAGGATGATCGACAGACCGATCACGAACGGCGGCGTAATCAACGGCAGCACGGTCATCACCCGCAACAGGCGCTTGGCCCGAAAGCCGGTGCGCGAGACGATCAGCGCGAAGGCCAGCCCCAGCAGCGTGGTGCTGGTGGCGGTCAGCACCGCCAGCAGCAGCGAATTCCAGGCAATGCCGCAGGCCACCGATTCGCCCACGCACCGCAGGCCCCAGATGCTGGAGGACGTCAGTTTCTCGAAGAACAGCGCCAGGTCGTACTGGTAGTTGTTGTCCTGAAAGGCGCTGATCAGGATCCGCGAGATCGGGAAGAACACGAACGCGGCGACCAGCGCGATGATGAGCGCGATGGCGCCGACCACGAAACCGTCGCCGTTGATCGCCCCGCGCGCGGCGATGCCCTGGGCGAACATGAAAAGACACGCGGCGCACACCAGCAACGCGCCGTAGCCCATGCCGAACTGGCGATCGCCGAACTCGCCGAACGCCCGCGTCAGGAACTCGAACTCCCAGCCGGCGATGCCGATGGCGAAGCCCTGCAGCAGGGTGTAGGCGAGGCCGAGCGCACCGCTCGCGATGAGCAGCCAGGCGAACAGCGGATCGGTGCGCCGTCGCCGGATGACCGCGAGCGGCAGCAACAACGCCAGCCCGGCCGGCGCCAGCCAGGGCCGCTCGAAGTCCAGCCATTGCAGTAGCGCCGGTGCGTAGTCGCGATCGGCAAACGCCTCGGCGACCCAGCCGAACGACCAGAAACCGTCCTCGATGGCGTACCAGGGCAGCACGGCGAACCCGGCCCAGCCGAGCGCCAGCCACCACGCCAGGTGCCGATCGAATCCCCCGGGCACGCCGCCGGCGGCGTGCCCGGGCGAAGCCTTGGCCATCAGCGAGGCAGGGTCTTGACCTCCTGGTCCCACTTGGCCAGCAGGCGCTGACGCTCGGCCGAGGAGCCGTATTTCGCGAAGTCGTAGTCGATCAGCTTGATCTGGTCGAGGTTCGGCGACTCGGGCGGCGGTTCGGCGCTGGCGTTGGAGGGCACCTGGTAGGCCTTGGCCTGCGCGGCCATGCGTTGCACGTCGGCGCTCAGCGCGAAGTCATAGAACTTGCGCGCGCTGTCGAGGTTGCGCGCGCCCTTGATGATGCTCATCGACCCGATCTCGTAACCGGTGCCCTCGCACGGCGCGACTATACCGATCGGAAAACCGCTGACCACCTGCGTGACCATGTCGTGCATGAACGTGATGCCGATGGCGGTCTCGCCGCGCGCCGCGGCCTTGATCGGCGCCGAGCCCGACTTGGTGTACTGGTTGATGTTGGCGTGCAGTCCCTTCATGAAGTCGAAGCCGGCGTCCTCGCCGAACAACTGCACGATCGTGGCGAGCGTGGTGTAGGCGGTACCCGAGGAGTTGGGGTTGGCCATCTGAACCTGGCCCTTGTAGACCGGGTCGGTGAGGTCTTTCCAGCACTTGGGCGCCGGCAGGTTGAGCTTGGCCAGCACGTCCTTGTTGTAGCCGATGCCGAGGCCGCCCGCGTAGATACCGACGGTACGCTTGTTCGACTGCTCGTACTGGCGCCGCGCCCAGTCGTGCAGTTGCGAGAGCATGGGCGATGCGTATTCCTGGGTCAGCCCTTCCTCGGCTGCCTGCAGGTGCGGGTCGCCGGTGCCGCCCCACCACACGTCGCCCCTGGGGTTGCGGGCTTCGGCCTTGATCTGGGCGAAGGTCTCGCCCGAGCTCTTGCGCGTCATGGCGACATTGATCCCGGTGCGCTTCTCGAACTCCGAGACCATCAACTGGCACCACTCGATCTGCGGGCTGCAGTACAAGGTGAGCTTTTCCGCGCCCTGGGCCGGTGCGCCGAGCAGTACGGCGAACCCGGCCAGGGCCGTCAGCGTGGCGGTGAGTCTGTGTTTCATGATGCCTCCTCCGATGCGTGCGCATCGTTTGTTGGGCCGGCGAAGGTCGCGCGGCACGATCTTATTGTCGCCCTTTCGGACGGTGTTCAGACAGCGTCCGGGCACTGTAACAAAACTCCCCTGACTCTGTAATATTTCTCGCCGGCGCCGCGCAGCGTCTACACTCGCCACACACACCGGGAGCAGCGTTTGTCAGACCCATCACTCAGCAGCCGTTACCACGCGGCTCAGTGCATCGCGCGCGACGCCGGGCAGCTCGCGCTGCGCTATTTCCGCGACCCGCAAGGGCTGCGGGTGCAACGCAAGGGTCTGCAGGACACCGTCAGCCAGGCCGACCGGGAAGTCGAGGCGTTGATCCGCGAACGCCTGCACCGCAGTTTTCCCCGCGACGCGTTTCTCGGCGAGGAAAGCGGGGCCAGCGAGGGGGCCGGCGACGACGAGCGGACCTGGGTCGTGGACCCCATCGACGGCACCGACTGCTTCGTCAACACGATTCCGGTGTGGTGCGTATCGCTCGCGCTGGTGCACCGGCGACGGATCGAGCTCGGGGTCGTGTACGACCCCAACACGGGCGAGTTGTTCGCCGCGCAGCGCGGCGCCGGGGCGACCCTGAACGGGGTGGCGATCGGCGCGAGCGGGGCCACGGCGCTGAGCGAGGGCCTGGTCGGCGTCGGCTTCTCCCACCGCATCCAACCCGGGCCGACACTGGCCGCGCTCGGCCGATTGCTGAGCGAGGGCGGGATGTACCAGCGCAACGGCTCAGGCGCGCTGATGCTGGCCTACGTCGCCTGCGGGCGCTACATCGGCTACTACGAGCAGCACATCAACGCCTGGGACGCGCTCGGCGCGCTGGCACTGGTGCAGGAGACGAGCGCGTCGAGCAACGATTTCCTGGCCGGTGACGGGCTGCACTCGGGCAACCCGGTGCTGGCCGCGGCGCCGGGCGTGGCGAGCGCGCTCGAGCAGGTCTTCGGGACCCCGCTCGAGCGTAACGCCTGACCCGGACTCAGTCCTGCGCCGGGCGGCGCCGGCGTGACAGGGCGAGCAGGCCGGCGACCATCAGCAGTGCCGTCGCCGGCGCGGGCACCGGCTGCGGCGCGCCGATGATCTCCAGGGCGCTGGTGAAGAAAATGCTGGTGCCGGTGCCGGGATCGGTGCGGAGATCGGTGTGCTCCAGGAAGAAGACGCCGACCGGCGCCACGTCGGTCAGGTCGAAGGTGATGACCGCGGTCTCGCCCACCGCCAGCGCGAAATCCCAGACCATGGACATGGCGACGTCCACCGGGCCGTTGCTGCCGAGCGCGACACCGTCGATGGCGTCGACGAAGACCTGGTTGTCGGCCAGGGTGCCGGCGTCCGCGCCCAAACCGTAGAAATTGCTCTGGATATCGCCGAAGTAGCCGCCGGGCGAGGCCGTGGTGTTGTTGAAGTCGGGACGGTCGATCTCCCAGTTCTGCCCGGCCGCGGCGACGCCGACGGCGCTGCCGCTTTCGTTGGACAACCCGTTGATGTCCTGGTCGAGCTCGTGGTCGAACAGCGCGCCGACCGAATGGTCGCCGGCGCCGAAGGTGGCGGCATCGATAGTGACCACGATCTGGCCCAGGCCGCCGGCGGTGTCCGGGCCGTTGGAGAACTGAAACCCGCTGACGTCGAACGCCGCGGGCAGCACACCGGGGGCCGGCGCGGCGTAGGTGTCGGGAAACACATCGAAGATGTCGCCGTCTATCCTGAACGACCAGTCGAACAACGTGACCGGGACGGCGTTTGCGACGCCGGCGCACAACAGGCAGGTTCCCGCCACGGTGTTCCTGATGAATCCTCTCATCACTCTCTTCCCCTACGAAAAATTACGCCAGACCCGCGGTGTAGCAGAGTTCATGCCACGGCAATTTTCATAACCTTATCAATCGCTTGAACCAGCGACCGGCGCCACGAACGAAGCCGATGTAAAGTAAATCGACAGCCCCCGGGACGCGCCTCACGGCGACGTCGTGCGCAGCTGCAGTTCGACGCGCGTTCCCACCGGCGGGACGTTCGCGGCATTGGCGCCGACCGCGCCGTAGTTGCCGATACCGAGGCCTTCGGCGTGCTCGATGATGGCCGCCGGGTCGTGCACGAATCCGACCAGTGTGCCGAACTCGTGCGCCTGGTAGCGCCCGTCGGGCGAGGTCGCCGCACCCGTGTAGATCCACCGGTCGGACACGCCCTGCTGCCCGGCGTTGTACAACATGTCCACCGCGTTTACCGAGCGCCGCCCCTCGGGCGCGTCCCAGCTGACCGAGAGCGACACACGCTGGCCGGTCACCGGCTCGGTGTCGAACTGGTAACGCGGCAGGCGCGCGCGCGCGGCGTCGAGGCCGAGCAGGATGCAGGCCAGGTTGAACTCGTACGCGTTAGCGTCCAGCTCGAGCAGGCTTTCGTAGGCCTTGATGCCGCCGCGCGTCACGGCCAGGTACTCGAGCGGCGAAGCGTGGCGGATGATCTCGCCGGGCACCACCAGCGCGCCGCGGGCCTGGTCGACGAGGATCGGACCGACCCGCAGGCGCCCGTCGTCCAGCCGCTCGAAGGTCGGCGCCAACGGCGCCTGGCCCTGGCCCACCGCCATCACCGACCACAAGGCGGCGGCCAGCAAGGCCACCGCCAGGACGGTGACGATGCCGCGGCTCACGAGCGCACCGCCACGATTACCCGGTGCGGCATCGGCGGGGGAAACGGGCGCACGCTCGGGCTCTCGCAACCGGCCGCGCGAATCCACTCGGCCACGTCGCGGTCGGCGTGGACCCCGCCGTCGGGTGCCGACAGCGCCATGTTGAGCCCGAACAGCGTGGCGAAGGCCGGGCTCGCCCCGCCGGCGTCGACGAACACGTCGCTGACCACCAGCAGGCCGCCCGGCACCAGGCTCGCCGCGGCGCGCTCGATCAGGTCGCGCCCGCTGTGCGGCGTCTCGCGGTGCAGTACGCCGGAGATCAACACCGCGTCGTTGCCCGGCGGGAAAGGCGTGTCGTGGTAGCTTCCGGGCAGGAAATCCACCGCCTCCGCCGCGCCCAGCGAGGCGACGATCTCGCCGGCCAGCGCCACCACGGGCGGCAGGTCGAGCACCCGGGCGCGCAGGCCCGGGTAGCGATTGGTGAACAACGCCGCGTAGGTACCCGGGCCACCGCCGATGTCGAGCAGTTGCCGGCGCCCGCTCAGGTCCACCAGCGCGACCAGCGCCGTGCCCACACCGAGGGCGCGGTTGTGCATGCCGAGCACGAAGCTGCGCGTGCGTCGCTCGTCCGCGCCGAGGTAGCTCTGCTCGGCCACCGCCGGGCGCCCGGCGCGCAGCATCCGCTCGAGCTCGCCCCAGGCGGCGTACTGATCGTCGCTGTAGCGTATCGCCTCGCCGAGGTAGCCGGGGGCGCCGGGGACAAGGAACGCCTCGCTCAGTTCGCTGTTGGCATAGGTGGCGGACGAGTCCTTGCGCAGCAACCCGAGCCCGACGCAGGCATTGAGCAACAGGGTCAGCGGGCGTTCGGCCATCCCCATCTCCGCCGCCAGCTCGGCCGGCGTGGCCGCGCGTGCGCCGAGCGCCGCGAACAGCCCGATGCGATTGGCGGTCAGCAGCACCTGCGCCTGCCAGTAGGCGGTCGACAGCTCGATCAGCGGCGCGGGGTCCGGCAACGCCCGCCGGCCCGCGCCGGGCCCGCGTTCGCCGAGCGCGCTCAAGGCGCCGCTCCCCGCGAAACCCGGTCGAGGTCGCATTCCAGTTGCATGAAAGCGCACCGGTGACACATGAAGCCTTCCCAGACCCGCAGGCCGTGGCGCGCCCGGATCTCGGCATAGCCGAGGCTCACCCGCTCGAAATAGCTGCGCAGCCGCTCCAGGTAGTCGGGATGGTCGCGGCCGCCGACCGGCCAGTACAGCGAGTAGATCGGCAACACGCCGCGGGCGCACAGGTCCTCGGCGCCGCGCAGCGCGAGGTCTGCCGCCGCCTGCCAGTCGAGGCCGTGCTCGGGCTCGAGTTCGATCCCCGCCACCATGGCCGAGTACACCCGCCCGCGCCCCCACAGGGACACGGCATCCTCGAGCGCCTGCAGCCAGCGCGCGTAACCCACGTAGCGATGCTTGCCCGGGCACACCCGGCGAAACAGGTCCTCGGACCAGACTTCGAGGTTGAAACACACGGCGTCGACCAGCCCTTCGGCATGCAGGCGCTGCTGGGCCTCGCGCGGCAGCGCCCCGGAGCCGCAGGTCACCGGGATCGCGTCCGGGTTGTGCTTGCGCACCTCGGCGGCCAGTTCGAGGTAACGGCGCGCCTCCTCGTGCCAGTCGGTCAGCGAGCCGCCGACCAGGTAGAGGTGGCGGATCTCGGTCTCCGCGCAGGCCGCACGCAGGGTCTCACCGAGGCGCTCGTAGGTGCGGCGCGGCAACGACACCTCGCCGGCGACCTGCCCGAGGTGCGCAGTGCGCTCGTCGGGCGCCCCGTACGCGCAGAACGTGCAGCGCATCGACCGCCCGTCGACCTTGTGCAGGAAATACTCGCAACCGGGCGCGACGTTGACTACGGCCATGTCGCCGTGCAGGCTCACGCCGGCGCGGGCCATCGGGAAGGCATCGCGGGTGGTCGCGCCCAACCAGGCCGGCAGCGGCGCGAAACCGGCGTCCAGCGCTCGGCCGGGATCGGCGTCGTTGAGCAGGCGATAGCCGTCGTTCGCCGAGCCCTCGATCACCCAGGCCGAAGCACCGTTGCCCTTGATGCGCATCAGCGTGCCGTCCGGGGTGGTCAGCAGGTAGGGGATGGTCGCCTTGCCGGTGCCGGTCGGGTCGGGCTCGCCCGGCTGGAAACGGTAGGGATAGAAATTGGGAAACGCGTGCCGGGCCGCTTCGCCCAGCGCCGCGCTGTAGCGGATACCCTCGAACAGGACATCGAGCTTCAGGCGTGCCGCGGCGGTCAGTTCCCTCTCGGGCATGGTTCGGGTCCTCTCTGGCAGGGCTGCCGGGAACCTGTCCCGACCGGATCGGCGCGCCGTGCCCGCGCGCGCGCAAAACTTGTCTGTTCAGGCATCGACACCCTGTGATCATCGCATGGCACGCACCCGGGGCCGCTTCCCCGCCCGCCGGGACGACGCTGTCGCCGGGCGCGTATCGAGGCAGTTTGCCTGCATGGTCGGTGCCAAAACAATCGGCTAGACTGCAAAAAATGAGCCCCGCCACCGCCCTGCCGCGAAGCCCGGTCGAACGCCCGCGCGACCGCTCGCAGCAAACCCGGGCGATCCGGGCCGGCACCCCTCGCGCGTGACCCGCCCGCGCTCTTTCCA
Source organism: Gammaproteobacteria bacterium (assembly GCA_041623575.1). Classification (GTDB taxonomy): domain Bacteria; phylum Pseudomonadota; class Gammaproteobacteria; order JAHELT01; family JAHELT01; genus JAHELT01. The sequence goes on along the minus strand of JBFJWO010000004.1, from coordinate 18,075 downwards.
CGCCGCGCTGCTGCTGAGTTTCGTGCCGTTGCTGGCGCTCGCCACCGCGCTCGCGTGGTGGGCAGCCACCAGCGTGCTGAGCGAGGCGCTGGAGGACGACCTCGAAGCGCGGATGGCGCAGGCCGCCGAGGTGCTGGCGAGCGGTGCGGTGCCGCTGACCCCCGCCCTGCTGGCGCGCACCGGCGAGTTGCTGGGCGCGGAACTGGCGCTGCTGGACGACGCCGGGCGGTTGGGGCCGAGCACGCTCGATCCGGGTCAGGCACCGCTCGGGCAGGCGATCGAGCGTGCCTGGCGCGAAAGCGGGGCGGGGCCGGCCACGCTCGAACTGGGCGCGGCGCGCTATCGGCTGCTGGTACGCGCATCGAGCACCGGGGGCGACCCGCGCTACCCGGCCGTGGCCGCCCTGGTGTCGCTGGACAAGCTCGGTGCGGCCACCCGCCGCTCGGCACTGTGGCTCGGCGTCGCCGCGTTGCTGGGCACGCTCGTCCTGGCCTGGGTCGCCCACCGGGTCGCCGCCAGCGTCACGCGCCCCGTAAGGCAGCTCGCGCACATGGCCGAACGTATTGCCGCAGGCGACCGTACGGCCCGCTCGTCGATCGACTCGCCGCGCGAACTCGAGCAGCTGGCCGCCGCGTTGAACGCGATGGCGGCGCGCCTGCAGGGCTACGAGGACGAGGTCGCGGAGCGCAACCGTCTCGCCGCGCTGGGCGAGCTGGCCGCGCGGGTGGCGCACGAGATCCGCAACCCGTTGACTGCCATCAAGCTGCAGCTGCAATTGCTCGACGAGCGCGCCGACGAGCCCGGGCGCGCGACGAGCCGGGCGCTGCTCGACGAGATCCGGCGCCTGGAGTTGATCATCGGCACCACGCTGGCGATGGGGCGCGGGCAACGCCCGCAGGCTAACGCCGCGGACTTCAACCGCCTCATCGACGAGGTACTGGATCTGTTCGGCCCGCAGCTCGCGCACCAGGGAATCGCCGTGCACCGCGACCTCGGCGAACTCCCGGCGGTGGCGGTGGACGGCGACCGCCTCAAGCAGGTGCTGATCAACCTGCTGACCAATGCGGCCGAGCAACTGCCGCGGGGCGGTTCGATCGCGGTCACGAGCCGCGTCGATTCGAACGGCGGCATCCGCCTGGCGGTGGAGGACTCGGGGCCGGGCATCGACCCGGCGGCGCGCGACGCCCTGTTCGACAAACCGCGACCGGCGAGCGGGGCGGGGCTCGGGGTGGGGCTGGCGCTCAGTCGCGAGATCGTCGAAAGCCACGGCGGACGGATCGAGGCCGGCGCCAGCGCGGCGCTCGGCGGCGCCCGATTCACGATCACTCTGCCGCTGACTATAATGCCGGCAGCCTGACGCCGCCGCCCACCAGGCTCCCGGCCGTCCCCCGGAAACCCGTACATTGGCCAAGATCCTGATCGCCGACGACGAACGCGCCATTTGCGCGGCGTTCAGCGACGTGTTGCGCGCGGCCGGCCACACCCCGCTGGTTGCCGCGAACGGCGAGGCCGCGTTGCGGCTGCTCGACGCCGAGCACCCGGCGGCGGCGTTCGTCGACGTGCGCATGCCGGGCATGAACGGGCTGGAGTTGCTGCGCGAGATCCGCCGCCGTGACCCGGCGCTGCCCGTCGTCGTGATGACCGCCCACGGGACCGTCGAGACGGCCATGGAAGCGGTCCGCCTCGGCGCCTTCGACTACCTCGGCAAGCCGCTGGACCTGGCCGAGATCCGCGCGCTGCTGGCGCGTGCCCTGCAACCGCTGCCGAGCGCGGCCGCGCCGGGCGCCGGGCCGCCGGGCGAGGACCGCCCGCAGCTGGTCGGGCGCAGCCCCGCCATGCAGACGCTGTTCAAGTTCATGGGCCTGCTCACCGAGACCGACCTGACGACCCTGCTGAGCGGCGAGAGCGGCGTCGGCAAGGAACTGGTGGCGCGCGGCATTCACCAGCACGGGCCGCGCCGCGAGCGGCCGTTCGTCGCCGTCAACTGTGCCGCCATCCCCGAGCAGTTGCTGGAGAGCGAACTGTTCGGCCACGAGCGCGGCGCGTTCACCGGCGCCAGCCAGCGGCGCATCGGGCGTTTCGAGGCCGCCGCCGACGGCACGCTGCTGCTCGACGAGGTCTCCGAGTTGCCCTACGCCCTGCAGGGCAAGCTGTTGCGGGTGTTGCAGGAGCGCACCTTCGAGCGTGTCGGCAGCCTGGCCCCGCTGCCGCTTCGTGCGCGCCTGATCGCGGCCAGCAACCGCGACCTGGGCGAGGCCGTGGCCTGCGGGCAGTTCCGACGCGACCTCTACCATCGCCTGAAGCTCGCCACGCTGGAGATCCCGCCGCTGCGCGAGCGACGCGAGGACATCGCCCTGCTCGCCGAGCACTTCCTGCACCGCGCCAACCACGAACTGGGCAAGCGCGTGACGGGCCTCGACGCCGCCGCACTGGCCAGGCTGGAGAAGCACGGCTGGCCCGGTAACGTGCGCGAGCTCGAGCACACCCTCAAGCGGGCCGTGCTGGTGTGTCGTGGCCCGGTGCTCGGCGAGCACGATCTCGACCTGGGGCCGGACCCGGGCACGCCGGCGCCCGGCGCCGACGCGCTGGACGACTACACCCGCGCCGCGCGCAACGCGGTGCGCCGCCTGCTGGAGGATCCGCCGCCCGGGCGCCCGGAGAAGCTGTTCCGGGAACTGGTCGGGAGGGTCGAGCGGGCCATCGTGCACGAAGCATTGCGCCACAGCGGCGGTAACCAGGTGGCGGCCGCACGGGCGCTCGGCCTCAACCGCACGACACTGCGCCGGAAACTGGGGGCGCCGGACGCCGACTGATGCGAACCTGTACAGAAGTGATCGTTTCAATAGCCAACATAGGTTACTGATTTAATTTAAAAACACTCTCGATTTCTGACCATCTGTACAGAAAATAGACACAGTGGCGCGCAAATCCAACAGGTGACCGCAATAAACACTGCTAACTTGTTGATAAAAAACGAGTTGAATAAGCCTACACCACCATCGCCGCTGGCACGGACCCTGCCTGTCCAAGCCGATCGACGCTTCGGACCCGACCATGCCCGACACCCGCCCGGCGCTCGCCGCCCGGTCCATCCCGCGCCCTGCGCTGCTGTGCTGGGCGGCATTGCCGGTCCTCGGCCGGGTCGCCGGCGACGCCATGCTGTCCGGCGCGCCCGGTGCGTCGCCGGCGACCCAGCAATTCGCCTACGCGGCGGCGGTGACGGTCTGCGCGCTGCTGCTGGCGGGCCCGACTGAGCGGTTGTCGGGCGCGGCGCAATGGTGCGCCGGTGCGGCGCTGGCCGGGCTGCTGGCGATGTTCTCGCCCCTGGCGGTGCCGGCACCGGTACCGACCGGGTCCCCCGCCACGGCCCTGAAGCTCGCGCTGGCGCTCGCCCTGGTGCTCGCGCTCCTGCTGGCCGCCCGGGCCTTGTTGACCCGCCTGACGGGCGATGCGCGGGCAGCACACTACCTCGTCGTGCTGCTGCTGGCGGTCACTGTCGCCGCCCCCGTGTGGCTGGGTCCGCTGGCCGCGACCACCGACAGCACCGCGCTCGCCAACGCCGCACTCCTGCTCAGCCCGCCGTCACTGCTGGCCTCGGCGGCCGGCCTCGACCTCATGCGCCAGGCGTGGTTCTACGAGCACACGCCGCTCGGCGGCCTGCGTTACGCCTACCCGCCCTTCGCGCTGGCTGCGCTCGGCTACCTGGCACTGGCGACGCTGCTGGCACTGCTGCCCCGTGCCACCGCGCGCGGCGCGTTGCGTTTCAACCTTTGACCGAACCGAGGACTTTCGCGATGAGACGACTGCTTTTCCCGGTGCTGTGGCTCGCGCTGTCGACGGGCACCGCCGGCGCGACGATGGACCCCGAACTGCGCAGCAAAGCGCGGCGCGCAACGGACTACGGCTTGCACTACCTGCGCCAGCACCAGGCAGAGGACGGCTCCTGGTCGAACTCGGTGGGCATCACGGCACTGGCCCTGCGCGCGTTCCTCGAGAGCCACCGTGGCTACAACGAGAGTGACGGTGCGTTCATTACGCGCCCGATCGAGTTCCTGCTCGGGCACGTCAACCCGGACGGTTCGATCAGCGAGACCAACCAGAACCGCAACTACAACACCGCCGTGGCGATCACGGCGCTGCAGGCCACAGGCAACGAGGCATACCGACCGGTGATCGAGAACGCCCAGGCGTTTCTGAAGGGCCTGCAGATCGACGCCGGCGAAGGCTACGACCCCGAGCACCGTTACTACGGCGGGATCGGCTACGGGGGCGACGAACGGCCCGACCTCTCCAACCAGTACCTCGCCCTCGAGGCGCTGGCCGCGACCGCGCTCGATCCCGCCGACCCGCTCTGGGCGCGAGCGCTCGCTTTCGTCAGCCGTTCGCAGAACCGCAGCGAGAGCAACGACCAGCCCTGGGCCGGCAACGACGGCGGTTTCACCTACATGCCGGGGTACAGCCCGCACGGCGGCACCGGCTCGTACGGCGGCATGACCCACGCCGGGATGCTGAGCCTGCTGTTCGCCGGCGTCGACAAGTCCGATCCACGCGTGCAGGCGGCGTATGGCTGGATCCGTGCCAACTACACCCTGGACGAGAACCCGGGCGCGCCCGGGCGCCAGGGGTTGTTCTACTACTACAACGCCTTCGCCAAGAGCCTGTACGCGTTCGGCGAACCGACGCTGGTCGACAGCGCCGGGGTAGCGCACAACTGGCGCGACGACCTCGCGCGCAAGCTGCTGAGCCTGCAGGCCGAAGACGGCTCGTGGGTGAACCCCTACTCGCAGCGCTGGTGGGAAGGGGTCAAGGACCTGGTCACGGCCTGGAGCGTCATCGCGCTCAACCTGGCGGTGCGCTGAGTGCAGCAATGAGGTGCCCGGTGCACCCGCCCGCCCAGTGCGTGTCATGGCTGGCGATGCTCGGCCTGTTGACTGCCGGCGCCGCGCCGGCGGCAACGCTCTCGCTCGAGTTGCAGCCGGCGTGGCACGGCCATGCGCGACCCGGCGAGGTCACCGAACTCGGCCTGCGCGTGCTGAGCGACATCGACGGCGAACTCACCGTCGTGGTGCGCGCGGGCGCCGACGCGCTCACCGCCGGCGCCTCGCTGCGCTCCGGGCAACCGGACTGGCTGTGGGTACCGGTGCGCGCCCCGGCCGATGGCCGGTTGAGGGTGAGCGCGCGGGTCGAGGGGCGGCGCGCCGACGCCGGGGTCGTGTTGACGCTCCACACCCGGGCGTTGGTCGCGCATGCGGGCGACCCGTCCGGCGAGCCCGGCGACGCGGCACCCGTCGCCGTGGACACGATGATCCCGGTCGCGGTCTCGCACCTGCCGCGCACACCGCAAGCCTACGCCACGATCGGGCATCTGGTGCTGAGCCAGGCGGCCGCCGCAACCCTCGACCCCGGGCAGGACCGCGCCCTCAGCGAGCACCTGCGGGCGTGCGGACGGCTGACCGCGCGCGACGCCGACCCCGCGTGGCTGGCGCGCCTGCGCGAAGGCGCCGGCTGCGGCGGTCGCTTCGTCGGCACCGATCCCGTGCAATCGAGCACCACGGCGCCCGGCGCGAGCGCATTGCCCTCGGTCGGCGCCCTGCACGGTCTGTTGCCGAACGCGGGGTTCGTCGTGCACCGCCACGGTGCAGCGGCTGTGCTGGTCGCCTACGCTCTGCTGATCGCCGGGCTGGCCCGGCGCGCCCGAGCGCTGCCGGCCTTGCTGGCCGTGCCCGTGTTGTGCACGGCGGTCGTCGCCGTCGCCGGTACCGGCGCCTGGGCACGGGCCGGCGCCACACCGGTGCTGGCCGTCTGGGTCGAACAATCGGCAGGCGACAGCGCGCGCTTCGTCGCACTCCTCGAAGTCCAGGGCGCCGGGCGCGGAGACCTGGAGGTGGCCCTGCCGCGCGCGCTCGGGCTGCCGCTGCCGATCGACCCCGGCGTTGCGCTGGCCCTGGACCGTTCGCGGCCCGCGTGGCAGTCGCTGCACCTCGCGACGACCCTGGGGTCCGTACACCGGTTCGGGTTGGGCGGTGCCGTCGAGTCGCCACCACCGCTGGTGCTGCGCCGCACGGCCTCGGGCCCGCGCGTCGACAATCCCGGCACGCTGCCCTCCCCGCCGGCAACGCTCGACTGGGAGGGCACGCGCTACCCGGTACCGTCACTGCCACCCGGCAGCCATTGGGTGCCCCCGGCCACGGCCGGCGATCCAGAGGCCGGCATCGACGACGCCGCACCGCGCCGGTTACTGCGCGAGCGCACCCTGGCGGACGGCCCCGCCCTGTTGGTGAAACTCGGCCCGGGCAGCCCGTTGCTGGCCGCTTTTCCCGGCGTCGCGAGCGGCTGGCTGCTGATTCGCGAGCGCGCCGCGTGAGCGCCGCGCGCCTCGCTACGGTCGCCGGGCTCACCGTCCTGGCCGCGGTGAGCGTGTGGCTGCTGCCCGAGACCGGCGCCGGGTTCGGCCCCGCCGGGCTCGCCGGCGACGGCCTCGCTGAACACCTGCTGCGCACGATCTTGGTCGCCCAGTGCCTCGCCATAGCGTTGCTCGCGCCGCTGGCTCGTGGACGCGGAGCGCTCGGGGCGAGCCTGCTGCCGGCATTGATCCCGACGCCGCTCGTGGCTCTCGGCTGGCTGGCAGGCGCCGGCACCGCGCTCGTGCTGGTCGCGGTCCAGGGCGTTTTGCTGCTGTGCGCCGCGGCGTTGGCGGGTGTCGCCCTCCTGCTGCGCACGCGAATCGCGCAACCCTGGGCCGGCCTGGCGCCCGCCGCATTGCAACTGGCCGCAGCCGCCCTTGCGTGGCGCACCCACGAGCTGTGGCTGGGCGTGGCAACGGCATGAGTGCCCACACCTGTCCACTGCGTTCGCTGCTCGCGCGCGTGCGCCTGCACCTGCAGGTACAGAACGCGGTGGAAGCGGCGTACGCCGGGGCCTGGAGCGCGGCGGGCCTGCTGAGCGCGGCGGCTATCCTGAATCTGCTGGTGCAGCATGTGGCCCCGCCACTGGTGCTGGGGCTCGCGCTGGCCGCCCTGGTACTGCCGCCGCTGGCGAGCCTGGCGCGCGCCCCGGCGCCGCTCGCCTGTGCCGGGCGCGCCGACCGTTGGCTGGGCACCCGCTCGCTGTTTTCGAGCGCGACGCAGGTCCTGACTCTGCCGCAACCCCATGCGCCGGCGGCACAACTGACCCTGGAGCGTGCCCGTGACGCCGCAACCGAGGCGCGCGCCCGGCTCCGGGAACGGCACCGGGCTCACGCGCCGCGTACCTGGCCCTGGCCGCCACTGATCGCTGCCTCGGCAGCGGCCGCCATTGCCCTCGGCCAGCCAACGGATGTCGGGACGGCGGCGGCCGCGCGCGGACAAGGGCAGCCGAGCACGCAGATGCCAGCAGCGAAAGCGTTCGTCACCCCGCCCGTACCCGATCGCGCCGAGCCCGCCACCGCTGCTCGGCAGAGCGGGTCGCCCGGCGCGGGCGCGCGCGCCCGGGCAACGCCTGCCGCTTCCTCGAATGACGAGGACCAGCCGCGGCGGCAAGGCCGCGCCGACGCGCACGCTGAGCCGCTCGCCGCGACCGATGGCGCGGGCGGCGACGGCCCGGGACGGGCGCCTCGCCGCACCGTCGCCGAGGTCGAATCCGCAGCGCAAGCGCCGTCGTCGCGCTCGCGGCGGCTCGAACGGGAGCGGCGCGGTCCCGGCGACGGTGAGGCGCCGGCGCCGCTGGCCGCGGGCGATGACGCTGCCATCGGCTCGCCGGGTGCGCCGGACGAGCGAGTCGAGAGCGCCCCGTTGCGGGCAGCCCTGGGTGAGCGCCCGCCGCCGGCACTCGCCGCCTACGCAGCACGCTACTTTGCTCGCGGGCAAACCGATGGACGCTGAGGCCCGACGCCTGGCCGGCCAGATCGACGCGGCCCGCGACGACCTCGAGCGCGTGCGCGCGGCGTTGAACACGGTGCTGGTCGGCCAGGCGCCGCTGGTCACCCAGGTGCTGGTGGGGGTCTTCGCCGGCGGCCACCTGTTGCTCGAGGGCCTGCCCGGGCTCGGCAAGACCCAGCTCGCCAAGGCGCTGGCGCATGCCCTGGGGTTCGAGCTGGCCCGCGTGCAATGCACCCCGGACCTGAAGCCGGCCGATATCACCGGCAGCGAGGTGCTGGCCCGCGACGGGAGCGGCGCACAGCAACTGCAGTTCCGCCAAGGGCCGGTGTTCGCCTCGATGCTGCTCGCCGACGAGATCAACCGGGCAACGCCGCGCACGCAGGCGGCGCTGCTCGAAGCCATGCAGGAACACCAGGTCACCGCGGCCGGCGCCACCCATCGACTGCCCGAGCCGTTCTGGTTGCTGGCCACCCAGAACCCGATCGAGCTGGAAGGCACCTACCCGCTGCCCGAGGCTCAGCTCGACCGCTTCATGATGAAGCTGCCCGTGTCCTACCCCGACGCCGACTCGCTGCTCGCGCTGCTCGACGTCAGCCTCGACGACGAGCCGGCCGCCAGGCTGGCGGCGGTCATCGACCCGCGGCGCTGCGCCAGCATCGTCGCGCTGGCGCGCCAGGTGTTCATCGCCGAAGCGGTGAAGCGCACCGCCGTGGGCCTGGTGCAGGCCACCCAGCCGCGGGGGCCGGAAGCCCATCCGCGGGCGAGCGAGCACCTGCGCTACGGTGCCAGCCCGCGCGCCCTGCAGGCGTTGCTGCGCGGGGCGCGGGTGCTGGCGCTGCTGGACGGACGCGCGCACGTAGCCAGTGACGACCTGCGCGCGCTCGCGCTCCCGGTGCTGCGCCACCGCGTATTGCTGACGATCGAGAGCGAGGTCGACGGCGTCGACGTCGACGCGCTGCTCGAGGACGTCGTCGCGGAGCGCCTGAGCCCGCCGTGAGCGCGTTGCTCAGCGGCCTCGACAGCCGCGAACTGGCGGGCCTCGCCCGGGTCGCCGAAAGGCTGCTGGCCGCACAGCCGCGGCGCTACTTCGGCCACCACGTCCACCGCCGGCGCAGCGGCAGCGGCAACGAGTTCCACGACTTTCGCGTGTACACACCGGGCGACGACCTGCGCTCGGTCGACTGGCGGGCCAGCCTGCGCTCGCGCCAGGTGCAGGTACGCCGCCATCGCGACGAAACCACCTCCGACTGGCTGCTGTGCCTGGACCGCAGCGCATCGATGAGCCTGCCCGACCCCGCCAAGTGGCGCCAGGCCAGCCTGCTCGCCCTGGCGCTGGCCTACGTCCTGCTGCACCTCGGCCATCGCGTCGGCCTGGCCCTGTACAGCGCCGGGGTGGACCAGGCACTGCCGGTCGGCCTCGGCGCCGGCCATTTCGCGCGTATAGCAGCCACGATCGGTGCGGCCCGCCCGCGCCCCTCCGGCGGGGCCAGCCGGCCAGGCAAGGCGCTCGGCCTGTTCGGCGGCCGCCCGGGCGTGGTGGTCATCAGCGATTTCCTGGCCCCCGACGCCCTGCGGGGCGACCTCGCCCGCCTGCAACGGCACAGCGGGAGCGTCCACGCCCTGCAGGTGATCTCGGCCAACGAGACCCGGCTCACGCCCGCCGGGGCGGTTCGCGTGCGCGACGTCGAGACCGGGGAGGAAATAACGCTGGCCGATCCGGCCGTGGCCGGCGAGTCCGCCGCACGCGCATTGCGTCAGCTCGGCGACGATCTGCACGCCTTTTGTGCCCGCCAGGGCATCGTGTACACCCGCTGCGCGGCCGAAGAGAGCTGGCGGGACGCCGTCCTGGCACACCTGCACGCCCTCGCCGGCGGGCGCGCCGGCCTCGCCCGGACCTGACCGTGCAGCGCCTCGCGCAGGCGAGACCGGCCTGCGGCAAGGTCGCCGGGTGATCGCCCTGGGCGCACCCTGGTGGCTGCTCGGGCTGCTGGCCGTGCCGGCGATCTGGTGGCTGCACCGGCGCCGTCGGCCGAGGGAAGCGTCGGTCGTCGCCGCCGCTTTCCTGTGGAGCACCGGCGCCGCGCCCGGCCCGGGGCAGGCGACCGCGCAGCCCGACCCGGCCTGGCGGCGGCGGGCACTGCTTGGCGCGGCGCTGGCCCTCGCCCTCGCGCAACCGGCCTGGCACACGCCCGGCGGCGGCCGCGTGGACGTCTGGTTCGACGACTCGGCCAGCATGCGCGCGCGCGACGGGCGCCTGCAGAGCGGGATCGAAAAGCTGTTCACCGCCCTGCGCGAGACGGCTGCCGGCGAGGCTCGCGTCCATGCGCTCGGCCGGCCGGGTCGGGCAGTTTCCTTGACGAGGTTCGGTGACGCCGAGGGCCGGCGTCTCGAGGCGTTCCTGGCCGACGCGGCCCCCGAAGCCGCCGCGCCGACGCCGCCGATCCCGAGCGTCGACGCCTCGCACTGGGTCGTCAGCGACGGCGCCGACGCGCGGCTCGCGGCCCGGCTGGACGGGATCCCGATCGAGCGGGCGATCGAGGTCGGCACGGGCACGGAGAACGCCGGCGTGACCCTGCTCTCCGTGCGGCCCGCGGTCGCAGAACCGGGCGTCTGGCAAGGCCTCGTTCGGGTGCACAATGCCGGGCGCAGTCCGGCGGCTCGGACGCTCGAACTGCGCGGGCCCGGCGCGGTGCGCACCTGGAATCTCGCACTCACACCGGGCGCGAGCGAGGAGCGGACCTTTCGCATCGCCCTGGAGGGACCCGCACCCTCACTGACCGCCCTGCTCGTCGGAACGGGGATGGACCTGCTCGAGGACGACGACCACCTGACCCTGCCGCCGCGCCTGCTGCGCCGCGTCTCCGTGCGCCTGTTCGGCCCCTGCGGGGACGCCCTGGCGCTCGCCATCGCCGCACACCCGCGGCTGCGGGAGACACCGGCGGACGCCCTGGCGGACCTCGCGATCACCTGTGCCGGGTCGCCGGCCCCCGACGCGGTCCCGACCCTGTCGTTCCATCGCGGCGTCCCGGTCGCCGCCTCCACACCGCTGCGCTGGCACCCGGGCGCGGGCCCGCTGCAACGCGTCGTGCTCGACGGGGCCTGGGCTCGCGTCGCCGCCGCGGCCGGCGACGGCGAGGCGCCGGAGACGCTGCTCAGCGACGCCGACAACCTGTTGATCGCCCGCCAGCGGGCGGCACCGGCGCGGATCGAGGTGCTGCTGGACTTCCTTTCCCCCGCCGCCGGGCGCCGGGCGGCCTACCCGGCGCTGTTCGCCGGCCTGGTGGAACTTGCCGTGGGGCGCGATCTGCTCGCCGATCCCGTGACCGTCACGCGCGCGCCGGAGGAGGTGGCGGTGGCGCCCGGCGCACTGCCCACCGTACGCGCATCGGCGCGCCGCCCGGACACGCCCGCTTCCGCCCTGCCCTTCGCGCCGCCCCTGCTACTGCTGGCCGCCCTCCTGCTAGGTCTCGACGCCTGGCGCGTCGGGCGCCGCCCGCGGGCCGCCTGAGCGTGCCGGCGTACGGCTACTCGACAGGCGTTGCGCTCGGGGCAAGACTCGCCCTGCTGGGGCTGCTTGCGCTCGCCTGGGGGGACGTTCGCTGGCCGGCGTCGGACGGCGCGACGGCGCTCGACGCGGTCGTGCTGGTGGACGATTCGCTGAGCGTAACGCCGTCGATGCGCGAGCGGGGCTGGGCGGCCACCCGCCGGTGGCTGGGCGACCTGCCGGCCGGCAGCGAAGTGGCGATCGTGCGGTTCGCGGCGACCCCCGCACTGGAACGGCCTTTCGCGGCGGCCGGCACCGGGTCGACTCGCCATCTGTTCGCCGCGCCCGCACCGCCGCGAACCGCGGACCTGGAGCGCGGCGCGACCGACCTGGCATCGGCCCTGACGGCAGCGGCGCGACTGCGGCGCCCCGGCCGCGACCTCACCGTGCTGGTGCTGAGCGACTGGCAGGAGAACGTCGGGCAGGTCGAGTCGCGGCTGGATTCGCTGCGCGAAGCCGGCATCGGGGTGAAAAGCGTCGACCTGGCCCCCGCGCCCGCCACCGGCACCCGGCTGGACGCGCTCTACTTCCCGCCGCGCGCGCGGGCCGGACAACCGTTGAGCGGCTACGCCACCGTGCGATCGAGCGGGGGCGGGCCGCACGAAGTGGTGGCGAGCGCGGATGACACCGTTTTCGATACCTGGAGCGGGTCGCTCGCCGCCGGCACGGCGCTCACCGTCCCGCTGCGCCTGACGCTCGAACACCCGGGGGTGCACCGGGTTCGGGCAGTGGCACGGGCGCTCGACGGATCGTCGATACCCGCGCACGACACCCGCCACGCGCTGATCACCGTCGACGGACGCGAGCCCGTGCTGCACGTCACCCTGACGGGGCGCACTACGCGCTTTGCCGACAGCCTGCGCGTGAGTGGCCGCCCCTCGCGCACGGTGTCGGGCGCGGAGTTGGCCCCGGCCCTGACGGGCCTGGGGCCGTCGGCGTTGGTCGTGCTCGAGGACCTGCCCGCGGCCGGGGTCAGCGATCACACCTGGGCCCTGCTCGAGCGCGCGGTGCGTCGCGACGGCGTCGGCCTGGCCGTGCTGGGCGGCCCGGGCAGCTTCGGGGCCGGCGGCTACCGGCACTCCGCGCTGGAGCCTCTGCTGCCGGTCACCGCCGAGGCGCGCGAAGGGCCGCCGCCGGCGGCGGTGGCGTTCGCCATCGACACCTCGGGCAGTATGGGTCAGCGCGAAGGCGGTCTGCGCCGCATGGACCTGGCTTTGCAGGCAGTGGCCGAAACCGGCGAGACCCTGCTCGCCGAGGACCGCGTGGGTCTCATCGCGTTCGACGCCGACGCCCGCGTGCTGCTGGCGTTGCGGCGTCGCGGCCCGGAAGCGGTCGCCGCCACGGCCGTGCATGACCTGGCGCCGAGCGGCGGTACGCGTCTGCGCCCGGCACTCGAACGGGCACTGGCCATGCTCGCGGACGACGCCGCCGAACGACGATTCCTGGTGCTGGTAACCGACGGTTTCGTCCCCGACGAGGCGCTCGACGATCTGCAGCAGGCCTTCGTCGACGCGGGCATAGAGATCGTTGCGCTCGCGGTGGGACGACCCGGGCCGGTGCCCGCTCTCGCGAGACTGGTGACAGCGAGCGGCGGCGCGCTGCTCGAGGTCGGCGAGATCGCCGCGCTGCCGGCGGCCATGCGTGGCGCCGTCGCACGGCAGCGCAACCCGGCGGTTCACCGACCGACGCCGGTGGTGCAGCGGGCGGACCTGCCGTTCCTGGCCGAACGCGCGGCGCACTGGCCCGGGTTCGGCGGCCACATGCGTTCGCGCCCGCGCGCGGAGGCCGAGGTCTACCTGGCAACGCCCGGCGGCGATCCGTTGCTTGCCGCCTGGCTCACGGGTGCCGGGCGGGTCGCCGCGTTGCCGGCCGGGTTCGGCGCCTGGGCACGCGAGTGGTTTGCGTGGGACGGGTGGCCGGGTTTCGTCGACGGCCTGCTCGGCTGGCTGGCCGGCGACCCGGGCGGGCAACGCGTCCACGTGAGCCTGACCCCGGGTCCCGGGACGTTGCGGGTCGTGGTCGACGTCGCGCTGGCGGGCGGCGATTGGGCGGGCACGCCCGCGCCGCGGGTCCAGGTCGTCGACCCGCTCGGGCGGGTGGCGTCCCGGGTACTGCTGACGGTGGCACCCGGACGCCACGTGGGCGAAGTCGCGGCGCCGCTACCCGGGCCTTACCGGGTAGCGGTGCTGGGAGGCGACTACCGCGTGCTCCAGGCCGTTTACCACCAGGCCGACGCGGAACGGCGCGACGGGAGCGGTGCGGACCTCGCCCGTTGGCACGCGGCGGGCCTGGTTTCGCCGCTGGGCGACTCGTCCAACGCCTCGGGCCGGATCGGCCTCGGCGGGCGCGACTTCTGGCTCGCGCTCACCGCCGGCCTCTATCTCCTCCTGATCGTCGCCGAGCGGCGCAGGCTCGCGTTCGCCTGAGCCCGGCGGCGCGGGTGTGCACCGCAGTTCTACCGCCCGCGGGTGCGGGTGTCGGTCGGCGTGGCGCTGGCCTCGTTGGAATCGGCCGCCTCGACACCGCCCGCCACCGAGCGCACCACGTAGTAGTACGTCGTGCCGTTGACCACCGTGTGGTCGATGTACACCGAGTACGTCGAGGTCGTGGTCGCGACCAGCGCGTACGGACCGCCGCTCGTCACCGCGCGGTAGACGTTGTACGAGGCCGCACCCACGTGCGTCCACAGCAGTTCCACCTTGCCCGGCTTGGCGCCCGCCGTCAGGTCGAACACCGGCGTCGGCGTCGCCGACGGTTCCACCGTCACCGTCAACGTGTCGCTGCCGCTCGCACCGGCGTCGTCGGTCACCGTTACCGTCACCGTGAACGTCCCCGGCCCGGCGTAGACGCGGCTGCCGTCCACCGTGCCGCTGCCCGCGCCCTGGGTCACCACGCCCGCCACCACCGTACCGTCGCCCCAGTCGATCGTCGCCGTGTGCGTGTCCAGCACGCCTGCGTCGGTGAACGTCGCCGGGGCCAGCACCACCGCCTCGCCCTCGGTCACCGTCTGGTCGGCACCCGCCTCCACCACCGGCGCCACGTTGTTGACCGTCACGATCGCCGTGTTGGTGCCGACGCCGCCGGCTTCGTCGGTCACCGTGACCGTCACCGTGTATACGCCGTCCTGCTCGTACAGGTTGTCGAGTACGAACGTGCCGTCCCCGTTGAGCGGCAAGGTCTGCGGACCGGCGCCTTCGCCGTAGTCCACCGTCGCCGTGTGCGTGTCCAGCACGCCCGGGTCGGTGAACGAACCGGCGCTGGCGAAGGTGTCGCCTTCATCGAGGGTCGCGTCCGGGCCGGCGTCCACTGTCGGCGCCACGTTGTTCACTGTCACCGTCGCCGTGTCGATGCCGACACCGCCAGCCTCATCGGTGACTGCCACGGTCACCGTGTACACACCGTCCTGCTCGTAGAGGTTGTCGAGCACGAACGTGCCGTCCGCGTTGAGCGGCAAGGTCTGCGGACCGGCGCCCTCGCCGTAGTCCACCGTCGCCGTGTGCGTGTCGAGCACACCGGGGTCGGCGAACGAACCGGCGCTCACGAAAGTGTCACCCTCGTCCAGGGTCGCGTCCGGACCGGCATCCACCGCCGGCGCCACGTTGTTCACGGTCACTGTCACCGTGTCCGTGCCGGTCTGGGCATCGACGTCCGTCACCGACATCGTCACCGTGTACACGCCGTCATCCAGGTACTGGTGCTCGAGGTCGAACAGCGTCTCGAACGACGTGCCGAAGTCCTCCACCGGCGAGCCGTCGCCCCAGTCGACCACCACCTGCCACGGACCGTCGTCGTCGGTGAAGCTCGCCTCGTTGGCGAACGTGTCGCCTTCGTCCAGCGTCGCGTCAGGGCCTGCGTCGACCACCGGCGGCGTCACCGGTTCGCCGATCACCTCGACGCTCAACGTGTCGCTGCCCACCCCGCCGTCGTCGTCCGTCACCGTCACCGTCACCGTGTAGGTGCCCGGTACGGTGTACGTGGTGCTGCCGTCGACGCTGCCGCTGCCCGCGCCCTGCGTGACCAGCCCGGTCGTCACCACCGTGTTGCCCCAGTCGATCTGCGCGGTGTGCGTGTCCTCGACCCCGGCGTCGGTGAACGTCGCCGGATCGAGCACCACGGGCGTGTTCACCAGCACGTTCGCCTGATCCGCGCCCGCCTCCACCACCGGCGCGGCGTTCGCGACCGTCACGAGCGCCGTGTCGATCCCGACACCGCCGTCGTCGTCGGTCACCGTCACCGTCACCGTGTACACGCCGTCCTCTTCGTACAGGTTGCCCAGCGCGAACGTGCCGTCCGGGTTCAGCGCCAGGGCTTGCGCGCCTGCGCCTTCCCCGTAGTCCACCGTCGCCGTGTGCGTATCCAGCACCCCCGGGTCGGTGAACGAACCGGCGCTCGCGAATGTGTCACCCTCGTCCAGGGTCGCGTCCGGGCCGGCGTCCACGAGCGGCGCGACGTTGTTCACCGTCACGAGCGCCGTGTCGACTCCGACACCGCCGTCGTCGTCGGTCACGGTGACGGTCACCGTGTACACGCCGTCCTCCTCGTACACGTTGTCCAGCGCAAACGTGTTGTCCGGGTTCAGCGCCAGGGCTTGCGGGCCCGCGCCTTCCCCGTAGTCCACCGTCGCCGTCCAGGTGTCCGCCCCCGGGTCGGCGAACGAACCGGCGCTCACGAAGCGCTCGCCCTCGTCGATAGTCGCGTCCGGGCCGGCATCCACCGCCGGCGCCACGTTGCTCACCACCACGATCGCGGTGGTGGTCGCCGACAGCAACCCGTCGGTCACTTCCAGGCCCACCGTGAAGGTGCCGTCGTCAACGCCCAGGTACGTCGGATTCGGTCCCAGCGCGTCGTCGTACGCGCCGTCGTTGTCCAGATCCCACCGGTAGGTCAGCGGATCCCCGTTCGGGTCGCTCGAGCCGCTCGCGTCCAGCGTCACCGTCGAACCCTCGGCCACCGCGTACGGGCCGTTCGCGTCCGCCGTCGGCGCCAGGTTCACCACCACCGTCACCGTGCCGAAGTCCACGTCGCTCAGGCGCTCGTCCTCGTCCACCTCGCCGTCGCCGTCGAGGTCGTTCAGCACCCCGTTGTCCCACACCCGCAGGCCGATGTTGTACACCCCCGGATCGGCGAACACCGGCGCCGGCGTCGGCCCCGTGGCACCCGTGTAGTCGAACGGGAAGCCGTCCAGATCCCACTCGTAGCGCGCGATGAAATCCGTCGGGTCGATATCGAACGAGGCGGTGCCGTCGAGCCGGCACGGCAGACCTGCCGTGCAGGTGTACGGGCCGCCGATCTCCGCCACCGGCGGGTGCGGCGGGATCGCCACGACGATCTCGATGGTGTCGGTGTCGGTCAGCGCCGGCACGTTGTTGTCCGTCACCCGCAGCGTCGCCGTCACCGTCACCGGCAGGCTCGCTTCGGGGTACTGCGCGGAGGTGTAGGTGAACGTCGCCGTCGGCTCGCTGCTCGCGAAGTCGAACACCCCGTCGCCGTCGAAGTCCCACTCGTAGCGCACGATGGAGCGGAACGGGTCGAGGTGGAACGAGCCCGAGCCGTCGAAGCCGAGCGGCAGGTCCACGCCCCACACCCGGTCGCGTCCGGCGTCCGCCACCGGCGGCTGCACGAACAGCGTGCGGCTCAGGATGATCACGCCCCAGGCGCTGCGCAGCTGCTGGCTGATCCACTCGGTGCCCGGGAACATGCCGGTGAACGGAGTGACGGTGTTCTGGTCGTCGATCAGCGTGCGCGCCAGACCGAGGGTCGGATCGCGGAACCAGTCGAGGCCGGTCGCCCCGAAACGCACCACCGGCGTCGGCTTCGCCAGGCGCATCGCCTTGGTCAGGGCGTAGTACGGGTAGTAGGGCCGGTTACCGGGGTTGGTGATGAACTGGCTCGTCCAGTTGGTGTCCATCCACTGCTCGGCCGTGCGCCAGCGCGGGTCGCTGCGCGTCTGGTCGCCCAGCACCATCTGCACCAGGCCCGACGGCGTGCCCGCGTTCGAGGTGCTGCCGGTCGTGTAACCCCAGCCGACGCCGCTGTAGGCGCGGTCCAGCCAGCCCTGGTTGCGCTCCTTGACGAACTGCGGCACCGGGATACCGAAGATGTCCTGCGCCGCGAGCAGCCCGATCGCGCCCCACTGCGCAGCCGAGTTATCGGTGTCCTGGTTCCAGCCGTAGCGCCAGCCGCCTTCGGGCACGCCGGTATCCGACTGGCCCCAGGCGAACTGATCGGCCATGTCGGTGAGGACGTCGAAGTAGCTGCGGCGCAGGATTCCGGCGGCGCCAGTGACGGTGCGCGCGAGCGGCGTACCGCTGCTCGCGATCGCGTCCATCACCTGCCCGCCCTGGTAGATCGGCTGACCGCCGCCGCTGCTCGCGACCTCGACGCCGATGCCGTTGCCGTTGGTGTCGGGTTCGCCGAAGGGCTGCACGCCGATGTTGACCGTGCCGAGGTCGCGGAACAGCTGGCGCAGCCCGCGCATCACCGTCTCGGCGTATGGGTTCGTGCGGTGCGGGACCGTCTCCAGGTGGCCGTTGATCTCGAACGCCTGCAGGGCCGAGGCCGTCGCGCTGGCCCGAGCGTTGCTGGTCCAGTAGCCGATGTCGTAGCCGCCCGCCGTGGTGCGGGTCTGCTGCTGGTGCAGGTACCACAGGCCCTCGTCGATGGCGACGTTGATCT
>JBFJWO010000003.1:0-33034 GCA_041623575.1 Gammaproteobacteria bacterium | reverse complement strand
TTGGTGTAGGCGAGGCGTTCCGGCTGCGTCCAGTCGGGGCGGTAGGCGCCTTCCTTGACCCGCTGGCCGTGAAACGCGCCGTAGGGGAAGCCGTTGAGGGTGAACACGTAGAAGTCGCCGTCGCGCAGCAGGCCGCGCAACTCGTCGAGTGCCGCGGGCTCGCGCAGGGCGCGCGCGGCGGACGCAGCGAGGCGCAGCCCGACCCCCAGCGGCCGCTCCGGCGCCAGGTGGGCCTTGACCGCCGGCAGGTAGCGACGGAGCGCGGCGAGCACGGCCGGCCAGTCTTCGCCGGGGTGGATGTTGGTGCAGTAGGTGAGGTGCCCCAGACCGGGTCCGCCGCTGAGTTCCATCAGCGACCGTGCCGGTCCCGCAGCCAGTCGATCGCCTGCTCGACCCGCTCCTCGTCCATCTCGTGCACCTCGATACCGGTGCCTACGCGCTCGAGCAAAGTGATGGTGAGCTCGCCGCCGAGGTGCTCGCGAAAGTCGCTGAGCCCGGTGAGTACTTCACGCCGCCCGGCGGCGTTGCGGTTGTCGAGCGCCGGGTGCCAGAGCCGGAAGCCGAGGTGCTCGAGCAGGAAGCAGATGCGTTCCTCCTCGCCGGGCGGCAACAACCCGCTCAACACCGAGTAGCGGGCGTCGAGCGCGATGCCGATGGCCACCGCCTCGCCGTGGCGCAGGTGATAGCGCGTCATGCCCTCGAGCTTGTGCGCCGACCAGTGCCCGTAGTCCAGCGGGCGCACGCTGCCACTCTCGAAGGGGTCGCCGCCGTGGGCGATCTGGCGCATGTGCAACTGCGCGCAGCGCCGGATGAGGGTCGCGAGGGCGTCGAGGTCCACCGTCGCCAGGTCGTCGGCGTGACGTTCGAGCCAGGTGAAGAAATCGGCGTCGCGGATCAGGGCGACCTTCACCGCCTCGGCCATCCCGGCGATCTTGTCGCGCAGGCCCAGGCGTTCGACGAAGGCGATGTCGTTGAGCACCGCGAACGGCGGCGCGAAGGTGCCGACGTAGTTCTTGGCGCCGAACAGGTTGACGCCGTTCTTCACGCCCACGCCCGAGTCGTTCTGTGCCAGCACGGTGGTCGGGACCCGCACGTGGCGAATGCCGCGGTGGGCCGTGGCGGACACCAGGCCCGCCGCGTCGAGCACGGCGCCGCCGCCGATCGCGATCACGTAGGAGTGGCGGTCGATGTGGTGGTCGAACAGGGCCTGCTGCATCTGTTCGACGAAATGCAGCTCCGACTTGATCTTCTCGCCGCCCGGTACCGCGATCGGCTCGCTCACCAGGTCGATGTGCGCGCGATGGCGTTCGGCGTAGGCCTCGATCCCGGCCGCCAGCCCCGGACAGGCGTGCAGCACGCCGTCGTCGACGAATACGATGCAGCGGTGACGCCGCTCGGGCTCGAGCCGGCTCACGGTGTCTTTCAGCACGGGGTTAGCCGGCGCGAACAGGTCGCGCGTGAAATGCACGGGGTACTCGTAGGGCACCGCGAAACGCTGCCACAGGCAGGTCGAGTCTGCGGCGATGCGGGTCTTGGTCGGCGTCATGGCGATCTCTTTGTCGTCCCTCGGCGAGACATGCCGGCTATACTCCCTGCTCCGACTCGTAGTCTTACAAAACGCGTGCCAAACCGGCGAGGTTCTGGTTATCAAGTACGTCAACCTGTGCTCGAGTGCGCTGATGCTCACCTTTGCCGCGGTGCAGTATAACGATCCCGACGGGTTGGTGTGGGGCGCGGTTTACACGGTTCCGGCGCTGTTGTGCGCCACGGTGGCGTTGCGCCCTCGGCTGATGACGAATCGACTGTTCGGCGGCCTGTTGGGCGTGAGTGTGGCGAGCGCACTGGCCGGCGCCGTCTACTTCTGGCCCCGCATTCCCGGGTTCTGGCGTCGCGAAATCTGGTGGACCAGCGAGACCGTCCGCGAGAGCATGGGCCTGATGATCGTCGTACTGGTGCTCGGCGTCGCGGCAGTCACTGCGCTGTGGGAGCGGCACAACGACCGCCGGGTGCGCGGCCATGGTCACCGACGCTGATCTGTACAGCTTCGCTACCGGGCTGTACAGCGGAGCGACAGCGCTCGGGTACGACCGCAACGCGTCGTAGTCAGTCGACTTTCGGCAGCACGACGGTTACCTGCATAGCCGCGTACCAGGCGGCGAGGTCTTTGATCGTGGTCATGTCCAGGCCCTGCGCGATGATCGACATCTGCCGATGTTGGCGCTCGCCGGTCTTGAATGCCACCAACTGCTTCTCCACGTAGATGGCCGACTCGCCGGCCAGGTTGGGTGCCTCGGGATTGGTGGCGATACCGTCCTTGCCGTGGCACACGTTGCACTGGCGCGCCGCCGCCTTGCCTTTCGCCAGGTCCGCGGCGGGGGCGGTGCCGACGAGCAGGCAGGCGACCATCGCGCACAGGATGTGGTGAGGTGATGTAGGCACTCTAGAGGCTTCGATGCATCATGTGTGCGCGGCGACGACCCCAGCCGCCGCCGCGCCTGTCTCGGTCATTTCGCGTAGGAGATCCGGTAGAGCGCGCCTGCGAGGTCATCGGAAACCAGCAGCGAGCCGTCGCGAAGCTGTGCCACGTCGACCGGGCGACCGAGATACTCGCCGTTCTCGTCGAGCCAACCTTCGGCGAACGGAGCGCTCTCGCCAACGCTGCCGTCGGCGTTTACGGCCGTGAACATGACCCGGGCACCGACCGGCGTGGTGCGGTTCCAGGAACCGTGTTGCGCGGAGAAGATGCCGCCACGGTACTTCTCCGGGAACATTTTGCCGGTATAGAAGGTCATGCCGAGGTCGGCCGCGTGCGCCACCATCTCCACCACCGGGAACACGACGTCGGCGGGCGGCTGATCGTCTTTGTATTCGTTGGTGCGCACCGAGCCGCCGCCGTACCACGGAAAGCCGAAGTGCTGGCCCATGGCGGTCTGGCGGTTCAGCTCCCCCGGAGGAATATCGTCGCCCATGCCGTCGACCTGGTTGTCGGTGAACCACAGCTCGCCGTTGGCCGGATTGAAGTCGTGGCCGACCGAGTTACGAATCCCGTAGGTGTAGACCTCGCGGCCGGTGCCGTCGCGATTGAGGCGCACGACGCCGCCGATACCCCATTCGTCGTACAGATCCATCTTCTCGGGCGGCGGGACGTTGTAAGGCTGGCCGAGCGAGATGTAGAGCTTGTTGTCGGGACCGACCCGGCATACCCGCGCGGTGTGGTTATAGCTCTCCTCGGTCGCCGGGATCAGCTCACCCTGTGGCACGACGTTGAACGCGGCGACATCGGGGCTCTCGTAGAAGAACTCGGCTGCCGGGAACTGCAGAACCCGGTTTTGCTCGGCGATGAACAGGAATCCATCGGATGAGAAGCACGGGCCGTTGGGGATCGCGAAATCGATCGACGGGGCGAAATCTTTCACCTCGTCGGCTACGCGGTCCTTGTCGCGATCGGTCACCGACCAGACCTTGGTCTTGCGCGTGCCGACGAACGTGACGATCCCCTGGGTGCCGACGGCGATATGTCTGGCGTCCGGCACGAGCGCATAGAGGTCTATCCGGAAACCATCGGGCATCTCGATCCGCTGCAGATTCCTGCGGATCGCGTCGGCTTTCGAGCCGCCCTGCTCGACATAGGTGAAGTCCTTGACCCCGGTCTGCTGGAACTTGCTCAGCTTGTCGAGATTATCGGCATTGGCTGTGTTGCCTAACCCCACGGTGGCCAGTGCCGAGGCGAGAAGCAGTCGTTTCATAAAGTACTCCTCCGGTCGAGGTGAGTTTCGGCCCGCTCGTGTTATTGATCGTCGGCAGCGCGTAACACCAAACACACGCGCCATCGGGGCCGGGAGAATATCGGTCGCACCCCACGAAGCGGTGTGTCGGCCGATGAGCAGAGGCTAAACCACGCAGCGGTGGTATACAAGCGGTGAGGCGGGCTCGATCCGCCGCAGTTTCCTCGGGGCCGAGTACCCGCACCGCGCAGCGCGGCGGGACCGTGTCGAACGCCTACTCGATGATCAGTTCGTCCATGGAGCGTTTGATCTTCGGCTCCTCGACCCGCGGCTCGCGCTGCCCGCGCAGGATCGAGTTGCCCTCGTAGACCGTGCGCTGGTCGATGGGTGGCGGGTCCAGCCAGTCCTCCTCGCGGATCTGCCCGCTCTGACCGTAGGCCTCCAGCGCGTTGCGGTAACAGGCAAGCTCCACCTGTTCCTCGGGTATCCCGCGCTCGAGGGCGAGCTTGGCGGTCTTCGGCACGCCGAGCGGCTCCGATATCCCCCAGTCGCAGGCGGAGTCCACGATGACTCGCTCGGCCCCGTACTGCTGCAGGATCTCCACCATCCGCGCGTTGCCCATCTTGGTGCTGGGGTAGATCGAGAAGGCCGCCCAGAAACCGCGGTCGAGCACTTCGCGCACGGTGTTCTCGTTGTTGTGGTCGATCACCACCCGGGAGGGCGCGATACCGTGTTCCTCGCACACGTCCATCGAACGCGACGTGCCGCGTTGCTTGTCGCGGTGCGGCGTGTGGATCATCACCGGCAGGTCCAGTTCCATCGCCAGGTCGATCTGCTGACGGAAATAGCGGTCTTCGAGGTCGGTCTGCTCGTCGTAGCCGATCTCGCCGATCGCCACCACCCCGTCCTTGAGCGCGAAGCGCGGCAGGATCTCCATGACCGCCTCGGCCAGCTCCTCGTTGTTGGCTTCCTTGGAATTGAGCCCGATGGTGCAGTAGTGGCGGATGCCGAACTGCCCGGCGCGGAACCGCTCGAAGCCGATGATGTGTGACAGGTAGTCGCTGTAGGACCCCACGTTGGTGCGCGGCTGGCCGATCCAGAAAGCCGGCTCGATCAGCGCCACTATGCCCGCCGCGGCCATGGCCTCGTAGTCGTCGGTGGTACGCGAGATCATGTGTGTGTGTGGATCGATGAACATCATGATGGGTTACCGTCGGCTGGCTGGTGAGGGGTGAGTGTAGCCCAGGAGAGGCGGCCACTCGCGAGGGCTGCGCGACTGTCGGCGTCGGCGCGGTCCAGCAAGGCCCGCGCGTCGCTGCCCGGCGCGGCGGCCAGGGCCAGGATGGCGGCGCGTCGCTCGCGCGGGTCCTCGCTCGCCAGCACGCGCTCCAGATCGGCCAGTGCCTCGGCGCCCGCGAACGGGCCGACGCAGCGCCACAGCTCTGCGCTCACCGGGCGCGAGGCGGCCCAGCGTTCGTGCGCGTAGTCGCACAGGATGCGGGCCAGCTCCGGGTTGGCGCGCCGATCGAGCCCCTGGATCGGCGCCAGCGCGCTGCCGATGAACAGGGCCTTCAACACCATGTGGTTCCAGCGGTGCTCGTCGAACTGCTCGCACGGGTAGGGGTTGCGGTGGGCGATGGCCTCGAACGCCGCCCGCACGTTGGTGCGCAGACCCTCGCCGACCTGAAAGGCCAGCGCCCGCGGCTCGGGGTACAGCGGCAGGCCGCTGTAGAGCGCGATGGACTCGCCGAGGTCGGCCGTGCGACACAAGTCTTCGAAGCGGGCCGCGAAGCCGCGGTTGGCGCCGCCGTCGAGGAGCAGCACCAGCACCCTGGCGGCGACGTCGACGCTCCACGCGGCCGGGTCCCAGCCCGCGCGCGCCGCGTCCGCCGCGGCGAGATCGGACGGTGACAGCTCGAGGTCCGCCTTGCCGAGGCGGCGCGGGATCATGCCGAGCGTGATGTGCAACGCGCGCTCGGAGGGCTGGGTCGCCTGCATCTGCAGGCGCTCCGCCAGCCAGTCGCGCGCCGGCGCGGGCAGTTGGCGCTGCAGCCACTCGCGCAGCAGGCCGGGGACTGCTTCGCTCACGGCGGCGACTCCGGCAGGTGGCGCTGCGCCCAGGCGCGCACGCGCGGCCATTCCAGCTTGAGCCAGGGCGTGTAGCGCGCGGGGTTCGTGGCGAGTTCCGCATCGACCCGGGCCGGCGCGAGGTAGGCCCAGTCGGCGACCTCGTGCGGGTTGGCCTGGACCTCGACCTCGCCGACCCCGGCGTAGACCCAGCACGTTTCGTGCTCGCTGCCGAGGTCCTCGTAGCGCGCCTGGTAGGTGAACTTGAACAGGTACTGCAAGTCGCAGGCGACCCCGAGCTCCTCGTGCAGGCGCCGCCCGGTCGCCTGGCTCATGGTCTCGCCGCGGCGCGGGTGGCTGCAGCAGGTGTTAGCCCAGTACAGCGGCCACAGCGGCTTCTCCGTGCTGCGCTGCTGCAGCAGCAGCTCGCCGGCCGGGTTGAAGACGAACAGCGAGAAGGCCCGGTGCAGCACCCCGTCACCCTGGTGACAGTCGTGCTTGCGCAGGTGCCCGATCGGGTTGTCCGCGGCATCGACCAGGATGAGTTCGTCGTTCGGGGAGGAGACCGGCGGATAGCCCGTCGCCGGGGTGTGTGCGTTCGCCATTGTGGCGATTATAGCGTCGTGCCCGGGGAGGCGCTGGCGTTCGCCAACCCTTGCAGCAGTCGTTGCGCGCGGGCGCGTTTGCGCGGGTCCGGATCGCGCATCAGGATGCGCAGCAGCACCGAGCGGGCCCGCGGGTCGCGTTGTTCGCCCAGCGCAAAGCCCAGCGCGTCACGTCGTTCCACCCAGGTCCGCTCGGGCGGGCGTTCGCGCAATGCGAAGCGACGCCAGTACCAGGCGAGGTGGGCTCGCTCGGCCGGCGTCCAGCGTTCGTAGACCGCTTCCCAGGTGGCCGGTGCCCCGTTCGGCCCGGCCAGGTTTTCCGGGTTCACGGGGTCCGCCACGCGCTGGTAGCGGGCGTCGACCGAGAGGCGCAGGTGAGCGCTGCGGTTGGGCAGGCCGCGGTGCACGGTGAGGCTGTGGAACAGCAGGACGTCGCCGGCGGCGAACCTGCCGCCTCCCATCCAGCGCCCGTCGAGCGGGTCGCACACGCGCATGGCGCCCGCGCCGTTGGCGATCTCGAAGTCGTAGACGCCGGCGGTGTGCGAGCCACGCGCGATCGCAAGACCCCCGGCCCCGGCCGGGTAATCGGCCAGCGCCAGCCAGGCGGTGTAGACCTCGGTGGTTCCCTGGATGTTGGGGAAGTCCTGGTGCGCCGGCGTGGTGTAGTCGTCGTGGTCGGGAAAGATCACCCGGATCAGCGGCTTGGGGTGCACCAGCACCGGCGCGTCGAGCAGGTCCCGCAGCAGCGCCAGCAGCGCGGGATGGTGACTGAGCGCGTTGAACGCGTACAGGCGGTTGACCTCGTCGATGACCGCCAGGTAGGCCGGCTCGGGGTCGACGCAGAACCCGCGGGGCTCGGCGAGCGCCGCCTGCGGCGGGGCGTCGGCGCGCAGCCAGCCGGCGTCGCGGGCGATCGCCGCGATGGCCGCGAACACGCGGGACACGTCGCTGCGCGGCACCAGGCCGCGCAGCAGCAGGTAGCCGTCGCGGGCCATGCGCGCGCGCAGCGTTTCGGGCTCGCGCAGCGCAGCGGAGGAGTCGAGCAGCGGCCGCAGTGCAGGCGTCGTGTCCACGCGTCAACCCGTGTAGCCGAACCGGCGCGGCAGCCACAGCACGGTGTCGGGAAACAACACCATCGTCAGCAGCGCGAGGATCAGGATGCCGAGGAAGGGCAGCACCTCGCGGATCATGTCCCGCAGCTCGATTCCGGTCAGGCCGTTGATCACGAACAGCAGCACACCGTAGGGCGGGGTGATGAGCCCGATCATGATGTTGACCACGATGATCACCCCGAAGTGCACCAGGTCTATCCCCAGCGCCTCGCAGGTCGGCAGCAGCAGCGGGACCAGGACCAGCAGCATGGTGGTCGCGTCCAGCAGGCAGCCGAACAGCAGGAACAGCAGGTTGACCAGCAGCAGGAACACCAGCGGGTCGACGTCGGTGCCGGCCAGCCAGCCCGCGATGAGGTCCGGGATGCGCTCGGCGGCGATCACGTAGTTGAACACGAACGCACCGCCGATGATCAGGGCGACGATCGCCGTGGAACGGGCCGAATCGACCAGCAGGTCGAGCAGGTGGCGCAGGCGCAGGCTGCGGTAGACCACCAGCGTCAGCAGCAGCGCGTAGGCCGCGGCCACCGACGCGGCTTCGGTGGGGGTGGTGGCGCCGCCGTAGATGCCGCCGAGCAGGATCACGGGCAGCATCAACGGCGGCAGCGCGCGCAGCGTGATTCGCGGCAGCTGCGCGAGCGGCACTTTCTCGTCGACGACGAACCCCCGGCGCCGGGCGATGACCCACACCGCCGCCATCAGGAACGCGGCCATGATCAACCCGGGCACGATGCCGCCGAGAAACAGGTAACCGACCGACGTTCCCGACACCAGCGCGTAGAGCACCATCGGGATGGACGGCGGGATGATCGGGCCGATGGTGGCCGAGGCGGCGGTGATGGCGGCGGCGAAGCCGGGCGCATAGCGCCCGTCGCGCGTCATCATGGAGATGAGGATGCGCCCGATGCCGGCGGCGTCGGCGATCGCGCTGCCGCTCATGCCCGAGAAGATCAGGCTGGCGACGATGTTCACGTGCGCAAGGCCGCCGCGCAGGCGCCCGACCATCGCCAGGCAGAACCCCAGCAGCCGGTCGCTGACGGTGCCGGCGTTCATCACGTTGGCGGCGAAAATGAACAACGGCACCGCCAGCAGCACGAAGCTGTTGAACAGCCCGTTCAGGATCTGCTCGCCGGCGAGGCCGACGTCCTGGCCGCTCGCGAACAGGTAGGCGATGCCGGCCGCGATCATGGCGAACGCCACGGGCATGCCGATGGCGCCGGCCGCCAGGAACAACCCGATCATCAGCAGCAGCGCGGGGCTCACCGCGCCGCACCCCGGCGCCGGGCGCGCCTCAGAGGTGCGCGCGCCATCGCGGGCCCAGCAACGCGAACACCCGCACGACGGCACGCACGATCACCGCCAGCATGAACACCAGGAACACCGAGAACACCAGGTCGAAGCGCAGTTCCAGCACCCAGGTCGAGTCGATGCGCATGAAACGCACGAAATCCCAGGTGGCCGGGAAGGCCGCCACGAAGGCGGCGCCGATCAGTGCGCTGCCGACGATGGCGAGCACGCGGCGCAGCGGCGGTGCGACCCCGGCATAGACGAGGTTGAAGGCGACGTGATCGCGCTCGCGCACCAGGAACGCCGCCCCCCAGAACACGATCCACAGGTAGGCGATGAGGCAGGCCTCCAGCGTCCACTCGAGCGGACGGTTGACCACGTAGCGCATGAACACCTGCAGCACGAAAGCGCCGAACATGGCGGCGAACATCGCAGCCGCCGCCAGTTCGGCACCGCGCTGCAGGGTCGCGGCGAGCTTGCGCACGCGCGCAGCGCCGCCGGACTACTGCACCGCGTTGATCCGTTGCAGCAGGCCGGGCGGCCAGTCCTTGGAGAACTCGCTCTCGAGGTACATCTTCTGCACGCGCTCGCGAAACGCCGCGACGTCGGGCTCGTAGACCTGCAGGCCCTGGTCACGGAAGAACGCGACCAGGTTGGCCTCGTCGCGCACGCGGTTCTCGTTGTTGAACCGGGCCGCGGCGTGAGCGGCGTTGCGCACCAGGGCCTGTTGCTCGGCGTCGAGCTTCGCCCAGGTCTTGCCCGAGATCGACAGGAACACGCCGTCGACGAGGTGCGAGGTGAGCACGATCTGCTTGGTCACCTCGTAGAACTTGGCCGCCTTGTCGGTCGGCAGCGGGTTGTCCTGCCCGTCGACGGTGCCGGTCTGCAACGCGGTGTAGACCTCGGTGAACGCCATCGGGGTCGGATTGGCGCCGAGCGCCTTGCCGAGGAACTGCCAGGACTTGGAGCCCGGCATGCGCAGCTTCGCACCCTGCAGATCGGCGGGCGTGGAGATCCGCTTGTCGGTGCGCAGGTTGAGCTGGCGCGTGCCGAGATAGGCGACGGTCAGGATCTCGATGCCCATCTCCTCGCGGACCCGCGCGTACATCTCGCGGCCGATGTCGCCGTTGAACACGGCCTGCTGATGGGCCGGGTCGCGGATCAGGTAGCCGGCGGTGAATATCGACCAGTCGGGAACCTGCTTGGCGATGTCCTGGGCGGAGATCAGCGCCATGTCGAGGTTGCCGCGCTGCATCGCGGCGGGCTCGGTGCCCTGCTTGAACAGGGTCGCGTTGAGGTGGACCTCGACGTCGAACTCGCCGGGCGCCGAGCGCTCCAGCCAGTCCTTGAACACGTAGAGCATCTGCGCATGCCAGTCCTTGTCCACCGCCGGCGTGGAGATGCGCAGCTTGACGGCCTCGGCGGCGGCCGGCGCGGCGGCGAAAACGAACAACGTCGCGATCAGCGCGGCACCCGCGAGGCGGCCGCGAATCAGGGTGGTCATGGTTTGTCCTCCGTTGGCGTTGCGGCAACTCGTGACGGCGCCGCGCGGGCAGTGTAAAACGCGCTCGCGGATTTTGACAAGTTATTGGCCGATAACTAACATGTTACGGCTCCCCGGCCGGGCCGGATGCCGGCCGGGAGCGGTTCGCCCTTCGCACCCGCTGAGACCGCCCCGATGACAGAATTCGCCCAGCGCGCCGCCGCCCTCGACTGCGCGGTGGCCACGCCCGTCGATCGGCACGGCGAAATAGATCCCGCGCGCCTGTACGCGCACATGCAATGGCTGGATGCCCGGGGCGTGCGCCGCTTCGCGCTGTTCGGCACCACCGGCGAGGGGACTTCGTTCCCGGTGGCGGAGCGGCAAGCGGCGCTCGACGCGGTGGTGGCGCTCGGCGCCGACCCGCGGCGACTCATCGTCGGGACCGGTTGCCCGGCGCCGAGCGACGCGCTCTCCCTGAGCCGCCACGCCGCGGCGCACGGCTGCGCCGCCTGCCTGATGCTGCCGCCGTACTTCTACCGGCAGGCGACGGCGGCGGGCCTGGAAAAGGTGTTCGCGAACGTGCTCGAGATGCTCGCGGCCGCCGGCGACACGCGCCTCCTCGTCTACCACATTCCGGCGGTGAGCGGCGTGGCGCTCGACCCGGACCTGATCGACCGCCTCGCGGGCGCGTACCCGGACATCCTGGCGGGCGTGAAGGACAGCGGCGGCGACTGGGACTACACCGCGGCGCTGTTGCGACGTTTTCCCGACCTCGAGACCTACGTCGGCAGCGAGCCGCACCTCCCGCGCGCCGTTGCCAACGGTGCGACGGGCACCATCAGCGGGCTTGCCAATGTCGTGCCGGCGCTGGTCGGGCGGCTGCTCGCCGCCGACCAGGGCGCGTTGCCCGCCATCCACGCACTGCTCGCCGCGGTTGCGGCTCACCCGCTGGTGCCCGCCATCAAGGCGCTGGTGGCGGCGGTGCACGACGATCCCGGCTGGCTCCACACCCGGTTGCCGTTGCTGGCCCTGGATGCGCAGGCGCTGGCGACGCTGCGCTCGACGGCGCGACTCGGGGAAGCCGGCTCGTGACCCGGCGCGCCACCGGCGTGAGCGTTCCACGGCGTCGTCCGCCCGGCGGGCGCAAGCTGCGCGAGCAGGCTTACGAGAGCTTCACCCGGCACCTGCTGGCACGTTCCATCCGGCCGGGCCAGTTCGTGTCGCAGCGCGAGCTGGTGGAGTTGACGGGCCTGCCGCTCGGGGCGATCCGGGAACTGGTCCCGCGACTGGAAGCCGACGGCCTGATCACCACGGTGCCACAGCGCGGCATGCAGGTGGCGCACATCGACCTCAAGCTGGTGCGCAACGCCTTCCAGCTGAGGGCGATCCTGGAGAAAGAGGCGCTCGTGCATTTCGCGGCCACGGCGCCGGCCACTGCCGTCGAGGCGCTGATCGCGGCCCACCGGCGCATCATCGACGCGGCGCAGGCCGGCGAGGTCGGCGACACGCTGCTCGACGACGCCCAGGCCGTCGACTGGAACCTGCACGACACGCTCATCGACTCGCTGGACAACGAGATCGTGACCAACGTGTATCGCGTCAACAGCATCAAGATCCGCCTGATCCGCCAGGAACGCGTGCGCCTGACACCCGACCTGCTGCTGCCGGCGATGCACGAACACCTGCGCATCCTGGACGCGCTGCGCGCCGGTGACGTGCCGCGCGCGATAGAGGCGCTCGGCGTGCACCTGGAGCGTGCCCGGGAACGCGCGATGCGATGAGCGTGCGGCGAGGTGGCCGCGGGTGCTGCGCCGGCGGGCGGGTGGCCGCGGCCACCGGGCCGTGCCGCGCTGGCGCGGCCCTGTTATGCTGCGGCGCGTGCCCATTGCCCGCCGCAGGCCCGACCATGACCACTCCCACGACACTGCGCCCCGACGTTACCGGCGAGCGCGAATGGCAGGTGCGCTGCGACCTCGCCGCGCTCTATCGCGTGTTCGTTCGCTACGGCTGGACGGACCTGATCTACACGCACATCTCGGCGCGCCATCCCGACGAGCCCGGCCGCTACCTGATCAACCCCTTCGGCAGCCTGTTCGAGGAGATCACCGCCTCCTCGCTGCTGGTCGTCGATTTCGGCGGCAACGTGGTGCGCGGCGAGCGGCCTTACAACGAGGCGGGCCACGCCATCCACAGCGCCGTGCTGGGCGCGCGTCCCGACGTGAGCTTCGTGCTCCACACCCACACCCGTGCCGGGATGGCGGTGTCGTGCATGAAGTGCGGCCTGTTGCCTCTCACCCAGCAGGCCATGTTCGTGTGCCGGCGCGTGGCCTACCACGCCTGGGACGTGCAGACCTCGGACCAGGAGTGCGAGGCGCTGGCCCGCGACCTCGGCGACAGCAACGCCATGATCATGCACAACCACGGGTTGCTCGCCTGCGGCCCCGGGCCGGGGGAGGCATTCGTCGAACTCTACAACCTCGAGACCGCCTGCAAGGTCCAGGTCGACGTGCTCGGCTCGGGCCAGGAACCCGTGCTGCCCGCGGAGGCGGCGCTGGAGCGCACCGCCCGGGCCGCAGAGCGCGGCCTCGGCGGTGCACTCGAATGGACGGCGCTGCGACGCTGGCTCGATCGCGAGCAACCCGACTACGCGACCTGAGGCCCGGCCGGGCCTCGAGAAGTCAATTGCCGGCCCGTAGCCGGCATCCGCGGCCCGGGGTGCACGGGTATCGACGCCGTGCCCCGCCCGCATTTCTCCCGACCGCAATGAGCGTTCAGGCGGCGCGCCGGCGCCGCCTTGCCAGGACGCCGGCCAGTTGCAGCGCGAAGACCGCGGCCAGCAGGGTCGCAAACAGCGCCCGGTTGACGGCGAGCCGCGATTCCAGCATCTCGAACAGGCTTGCGTGCACCGCGATCGACAGCCACAGGACGTAGACCAGGCGATGCAGGTTCTTCCAGCGCGAGGCGCCCAGCCAGCGCAGGGAACGGTCGTTCGACGTCGCCAGCAAGGCGCCCAGGATGGCAACCTGCAGCAGGCCCAGGTAGATCGCGAGGTGAAAGGCGTCGAGCACCGGATGCAGGGCGTGCCAGCCGTGCGCGAGGCTCGGCGGGTGAGCGAGGAACAGTGGCCAGAATTCCAGCGTGAACGCCACCTCCGGCGTGTCCCACAACGCTGCCCACAACTGCCCGAGCGAAACCTTCGGCATGCGCGCGTGGGGCAACAGCGCGACCGCGGCATGGGCCAGCCCGCAAACGCCGGCCCAGATGCCGACGTCGCGGCGCCACCCGAAGCTGACCGGAGTGGGGAGGCCTCGCAACACCCGCACGGGTCCGATTGCCAGGGCGACGCCGATCAGCAACGCCGCGGTGTAGGCGAAGCTGACGCTGAGGCGCCAGACGTCGTCCTCGGCCTTGAGCATCCCGCTGCGCCCCCAGGGCTCGGGGGACCAGCCCAGCACGAAGTAGACGGCGGCGAGTGCGCCCAGCGTCGTCGTTGCCAGCAGTGCGTGGCGCACGGCACGATTGGTCATTGCGTTGTCCCGTTCGCGCGAACGTCGCCGCGGCGTCGGTGCCGGGGCGCGCGGGATGCATGATACGCAGCACTTCGCGAAGAAGGTTACCGGTGTCGCTACAATAGCGCGGCCGCAACACCGGCAAGGCCGCACGGCAGACAGACAGGACCACCATGCACGAGCACGACCCGAGCGCGCCGGCGCACCCGCCATGCACGACGATCTGAAAGACTGGGGCGAGCGCACGCGTGCCGTGCACGCGGGCGAAGGTGTCGACCCGGTGACCCGTGCCTCCTCGCCGAACCTGGTGATGTCCTCGACCTTCGCGCCCGACCGCGTGGCCGGGTTCTCGGCGCACAACCGCTCCGACTACGAGGGCTACACCTACGCGCGGGTAGGCAACCCCACGGTCGCGCAGCTGGCCGACAAGCTGGCCGCGCTGGAGCGGGCGCCGGCGGCGTTGTGTTTTGCCTCCGGCATGGCTGCCTCGCACGCGCTGCTGGCGGGGCGTCTCGGGCAGGGCGATCGGCTGCTGATCAGCGACACCAACTACGTCGGCACCGCGGAACTGGTCCGCGACAGCCTGCCGCGCTGGGGCATCGAGGTGGTGGCGGTCGACACCTCCGAGCTCGCGCAGGTGGCGGACGCCATCGACGCTCGCACGCGCATGCTGTGGCTCGAGACGCCGGCCAACCCGATCATGCGCCTCAGCGACATCGCGGCGCTGGCCGAGCTGGCCCACGCGCGGGGCGTGCGCGACGTCGTGGTCGACTCGACGTTCGCCTCGCCGGCCGCCACCCGGCCGCTCGAGCTGGGCGCCGACTTCGTGGTGCACTCGCTGACCAAGTACCTCGGCGGCCATGGCGATGCCATGGGCGGCGCGGTGCTCGGCCGCGCCGAGGACCTCGAGGCCTTGAACCTCGAGGCCATGGTCCACTACGGCGGCGTGCTGTCGCCGTTCAACGCCTGGCTGATCCTGCGCGGGGCGGCGACCTTTCCGTTGCGGATGCGCGCTCACGAGGAGACGGCGCTGGCGCTGGCCCGCCATCTCGAGGGCCACCGGGCCGTGCGCCGCGTTCTCTACCCGGGTCTGCCCTCGCACCCGCAGCACGCGCTGGCGCGGCGCCAGATGCGCAACTTCTCCGGGATGCTGACGTTCCAGACCCACGAGCCCGGAGAGCGCATCGCCGCACGCATGATCGAGCGGTTGCGCCTGATCCACTACGCCGTCTCTCTCGGCCACCACCGCTCGCTCGTCTACTGGATTCCCACTGCCATGGTCATGGCGTCGACGTTTCGCCTGAGCGGCGAGGCCGAGCGTCGCTACCGCGAGTTCGCCGGCGAGGGTGTGTTCCGGCTGTCGGTCGGCATCGAGGACGCCGCGGACCTCTGCGCCGATCTCGACGCCGTGTTGTGAACGCCGCGGCGCCGCGGGCCGGCAGGGGGGCCTGGCACCGCGTAACGGGCGGCGCACGACAGGGTCGCCCTTGAGCGAACGCCTCGCAGACCACCCGCCGCGCGGCATCGCCGTGCTGGACGCCGGTTACACCAGCACCAAGCTGATGTTGTTCGACGCAACCCTCTCCCTGATCGCCGAGGCGCGCACCGCCGCCGTGCATCGCGAGGGTCTGCCCTATCGCTCGCTGGACCCCGAACCGGCGCTCGCCTTCGCCGCGCGTGAGTTGCCGGCGCTAGACCGGCGCTGCCCGGTAGACGTCGTCGTGCCCTGTGCACACGGCTCGGCGCTGGCAGCGCTCGACGAGCACGGCTCGAGCGCATTGCCGGTCATGGATTACGCCGCGGAGCCGCCGCCGTCGATCGGTGCCGCCTACGCCGCGCTGGCGCCGCCCTTCGAGGAGGTCTTCGCACCCGTCAATCCGGGCGGGCTCACCCTGGCCCGCCAGCTCTACTGGCAGGAAAGCGACCCGGAGCAGGACTTCTCCCGCGTGCGCACGGTGCTGCCCTGGGGGCAGTACTTCGCCTACCGGCTGTGCGGGGTCGCCGTCAGCGAGGTCTCGGCGCTCGGCGCCCAGACCCACCTCTGGGACGTGCGCGCGAACCGGTTTTCCTCGCTGGCCCGCGCGCGCGGGTGGGACGAGCTGTTCGCGCCGCTCGCGCCTGCCTGGCAGGCGCTCGGTGGTCTCTTACCGCGATTTCGCGGCCAGCGCTGGCGCGGGCGGGGCGTGGTGCTGGCCGGCGTGCACGACTCCAACGCCAACCTGCTGCGCTACCTCGCGGCGCGCGAAACGCGTTTCACCCTGCTCTCGAGCGGCACCTGGATCATCGGCTTCGACAGCGGCGCCGCGCTCGACGGGCTCGACCCGCGCCTCGACGTGGTCTCCAACACGACGGTGTACGGGCGGCCGGTCGCCTCCTGCCGCTTCAGGGGCGGTGCCGAGTACGCGGCCGTCGCCGGCGATCGCGCACCGGCCGATACCGGCGCGACCCTGCGGCGGATCGCGGCGCTGCTGGACGCCGACGTGTTCGCGTTGCCTTCGTTTACCGACTCCGGCGGTCCAATGCCCGGCAGCGGAGGCCGTGGACGGATCGTCGGGCAGGTGCCGGACCCGGACGGGCAAGTGGCTCTCGCTTCGCTCTACTGCGCGCTCATGACCGGCGAGTCGCTCGCTGCGATCGGCAGTGCCGGCGACCTGATCGTGGACGGTCCGTTCGCGCGCAACGGCCCGTACCTGGCGTGCCTGGCGGCGTTGCGACCGGAACAGACCGTGCATGCCGCGCGCGCCGGTGAGGGGACCGCCGTGGGCGCCGCGCTGCTCGCGCTGGCGGGCGCGGACGGCGAGCTGCCGCGCCTGCCGGTCGAGACCGCGCCGGTCGCCCCGGCGGTTCTGCCCGGGCTCCGGGACTACCGGGAGAAATGGCGGGCGCTGGCGAGGTCGCCGGCGGCGACCTGAGGGGCGCGCCGGTCGGTCCCGTCAACGCTGTTGCGTGGCGGCCCGTGCGCGTTGCGGGAACAGCGCCGCGAGCCCCTCGGGGCTGGCCGGGGCGACCCCCGCTTCGGTGATCAGGCCGGTGACGAGCCGGCCCGGCGTCACGTCGAACGCGTAGTTCGCCACCGCCGACCCCGGTGCGAAGACCTCCACGCGGGCGATGTCGCCGTTTTCGGTGCGCCCCGTGACGCCGCTGACCTCGGCGGGGTCGCGCTGTTCGATGGGAATGCCGCTCAGCCCGTCGCCGAGCGAGAAATCGATGGTGGGCGAGGGCAACGCCACGTAGAACGGGATCGCGTTGTCCCGCGCGGCCAGCGCCTTGAGGTAGGTGCCGATCTTGTTCGCCACGTCGCCAGTGCCCGTGGTGCGGTCGCTGCCGGTGATCACCACGTCGACCAGCCCGTGCTGCATCAGGTGCCCGCCGGTGTTGTCAGCGATCACCGTGTGCGCCACGCCGTGGTGCCCCAACTCCCACGCGGTCAGGGCGCCCTGGTTGCGCGGCCGGGTCTCGTCGACCCACACGTGCAGGTCGAGACCGAGATCGTGGGCCAGGTAGAGCGGGGCCGTGGCGGTGCCCCAGTCGACCGTCGCCAGCCAGCCGGCATTGCAGTGGGTGAGCACGTTCAGCGGCTGGCCCGGCGGTTTGTCGCTCGCGAGATCCTGCAGGATGGCGAGCCCGTGGCGCCCGATTGCGGCGTTGAGTTCGACGTCCTCGTCGCACAGTTGCGCGGCGCGGCGGTACGCCGCCTCCACCCGCTCGTCGCGATGCCGGTTGCGCAACGCCGCGAGCATCTCCTCCAGTGCCCAGCGCAGGTTGGCCGCCGTGGGCCGCGTGCTCAGCAGCCGCCGGCAGGCCCGTTCGAGTGCCTCGTCGGAGGTCGCCTCGCGCATGGCCAGCGCCACCCCGTAGGCGGCCGCGGCCCCGATCAACGGCGCGCCGCGTACGACCATCGACTCGATGGCCTGCGCGGCGTCCTCGAGCGACTCGAGCGCGCGCACCTCGAAAAGGTGCGGCAAGCGGGGCTGGTCGATCACCTCGACCGCTTGCCCCTCGCCCGCGCACCAGATGCTGCGGTAGTGCCGACCGTCGACTTTCACTTCCCGCTCCGCTGACCGCCCGACGGGGAGCATAGCAAACACCCGCCCCGGGGCCGGCGCGCGCCGGGCGCGGCCGTCACAATCGCCCGGCCCGTTTGATGGACAGGTACTGGTTGACCAGCGCCGCCGGCAGTTGCGGGGCCGTGACGTCCAGCACCAGCGCCCCGTGGTGGGCAAGCGTTTCGTGCGCTTTGCGGCGCGCCTGCAGGTAGGCGTTGACCGCGTGCAGCCGCAATGCGCCGTCGAGGTCCCGCACCGGGCGGTGCACGGTTTCGTCCAGCGCCTGCTCACGCAGGTCGGCCAGCACCACCAGGTGGCGGCGGCGCAACAGCGCAAGCGCGGCGCCCAGTTCGCGCTGGTCTTCGTGGCGGGTATTGGTGACCAGCACGACCAGCGCGCGTTTGGGCTGCACCGCCAGCAGGTTGCGCGCCGCGAGCAGGTAGTCCGCCGCGTCGGCGCCGGCGTGCAGGTCGTAGGTCAGCTGCAGCAGGCGGCGTACGCTGCCTGCCCCCGTGCGCGGGGCGCACCAGCGGGGTTCGCCACCGAAAGCCATCAGGCCGACCCCGTCGCCCTGACGGGTGGCGACGTAGGCGAGCAGCAGCACGGCGTTCAGTGCTTCGTCGAGGTGCACGCGTTGCGCCTCCTCGTGGCGCATGCGCCGGCCGCTGTCGAGCAGGAACACCAGTTGCTGATCGCGCTCGTCCTGGTACTCGCGCGTGATCAGGCGCCGGTGGCGCGCGCTCGCTTTCCATTCGATCTGCCGCAGGGCGTCGCCGGCGCGGTACTCGCGCAACTGGTGAAAATCGTTGCCCTCGCCGCGCCGCTGGCGCCGGTGCACGCCCATGCGGGCGAGTCGCTGCTCGCTCGCGAGCAGGGTGAAGCGCGCGATCTGGGAGAAGTTGGGATAGACCCGCAACTCGCCGCCGAGTGCCAGGAAGTGGCGCCGCCACCACAGCCCCAGCGGTCCCGCGAGCAACACCTCGGTGCCGGCGAAGTCTGCGCTGCCGCGCCGGCGCGGGCGCAACTCGTAGTCGACCTGCACGGCTTCGCCGATGCCCAGATGCACGTCTCGAGGTTGTCCGGAGACGTCGCAGTACGCCGGGTGGTGATCGAACACCCGCGCGCTGACGGGTCGCGCGCCGACGTTGCGGATCCGCAAGGTGACGCCCGTGCGCATGCCGACCGGCACGCTGCGCTTGGCCAGGCGCGAGGCCTCGAACGGCGCGCCGCCACGCAGCCACCAGGCGTCGAGCAGGGCAGCACCGGCGAGCAGAGCCGCGGCCGCCTGCCACCAGAGCGTCAGCGCCGGCACGGCGGTAGCGGCCAGGCTTAGCGCCAGCAGCAACGCGAGCGCGGCCAGCAGCCGCGGGCCGGGGACCGGCAACCAGGCGCTCACGTGCGTGGCGCGTCGGTGTTGGCGAGGATGTCGCCCAGCACGTCGTCGGGGCGGTAGCCCTCGATCTCGAGGTCGGCCGTCAGCTTCAGGCGGTGGCGCAGCACGGCCAGGGACACGCCCTTGACGTCGTCGGGGGTCACGAAATCGCGCCCGTCGAGCAGCGCGCCGGCCCGTGCCGCCCTGATCAGCGCGATGCCGCCGCGCGGCCCGGCACCCACTTCGACGCCGTTCCACGTGCGGGTCGCGCGCACGATGCGCACGGCGTAGTCGACGATCTTCGGGTCGACGCGCAGGGCCGCGGCCTCGCGCTGGGCGGCGACGATGCCTTCCTGCGCGAGCACCTGGCGTACCGCCGAGACGTCCAGGCTGTCGCCCGGCCCGCCGGCGGTGACCTGGCGCACCATCTCGCTCTCGTGGTCGGCCTGCGGGTAGGCGATGTGCACGTTCATCAGGAAGCGGTCCAGTTGCGCCTGCGGCAGCGGGTAGGTGCCTTCCTGCTCGATCGGGTTCTGCGTGGCCATCACCAGGAACGGTTGCTCCACGACGAAAGCGCGCCCCTCGATGGTGACCTGCTGCTCCTGCATCACCTCGAGCAAGGCCGACTGGGTCTTGGCCGGCGCGCGGTTGATCTCGTCGGCGAGCAGGTAGTTGCAGAACACGGGGCCGCGGCGCACGCGAAAGGCCTGTGTCTTCATGTCGAACATCACGTGCCCGCTGATGTCGCTCGGCATCAGGTCCGGGGTGAACTGGATGCGCCCGAAACGCCCGCCGACGGCGTTGGCGACGGCCCTTACGAGCAAGGTCTTGCCCAGTCCGGGTACACCTTCCACCAGCACGTGCCCGGCCGCCACCAGGGTCGTCAGCACTTCGCGAATCACCTGCGACTGGCCGACCACGGCCCGGCCGATCTCGGCCTGCAGAGCCTGTAACGAGGCGGCGGCGGGCGCACCGGGCGCTCGGTTCTCATCCATCGGGGTAGCTCCCGGTTGATCTCGGGGCCTGGGCGCTCACCGCCAGGCGTTGCAGCGTCGCGCAGCGGGCGATGAACTCGCGCTCGCTGCCCGCGTCTTCGTCGAGCAGCGCCGCGCGCACCGCCCCGGCCGGCAGGCGAGCGTGCTCGGCAATCCACGCCGGCTGTCGCTCGGCGCCGGCGCTGGCCAGCCCCGGGTGGCGCCGGCGCCAGTTGTTCAGCACGCGTGCACGCGAGTCGGCACCCAAATGCACGGCCCGGTCGTTACGCCACGCGTAGTGCCCTACCGCATCCAGGTGCTCGAGGAGGCTGCGCCTGGCTCCGCGCGGCTCGTCGCAGGCCGGCCCGAAACGCCGCGCGCGAGACCAGGCCCAGGCGAGCAGCAGCAGCGCCGCGCTCGCCAAAGCGAGGCTCGCGTGCTGCCACAGCAGCGCACCCAGCGAAGGCATCCCCGTGTCGTAGAGCAGCCATACGGTGTCACCCTGCTCGGCACCGCTGAGCAGCGCCAGGTAGAGGGCGTGGTCGTGCTCTGCGATCTGCCCGTTGCGCAGGAACGCATTGTCGCTCATCACGGTCAGCAATCCTTCGCCGGCCGCGTATTGCAACAGGTGGTAGCCGTGCACGCCGGCGGCACCGGCAACCGCTTGTTCCCCGGCGTCTTCCAGGAACCGCCGCGGATCGAACGCCACGTGCACGGCCCGCGGGTAGCCGTCGAACTCGATACCGATCGGCTCGGAAGGCGTCGACCCCGGGTGCTCCTCGAGGCGATGCAGGCGCACCCCGAAGGGGTCGAGGAACGGGTCCGCGGCCCCCGCCGCAGCGTTCCACTCGCGCGAGGCCGTGACCAGCAGGTGACCGCCGTCGTGCAGCCACGCCAGCAACTGCTCGCGTCGCTCCGGGTTGAGGGCGACGGTCGTGTTGTTGACGAGCAGCGTGTCGGTGCTCGGCGGCAGGTCGCGCAGCCGCTCGCGTCCCTGAACGCTGCGGGCGTCCACGCCGAGGTCCTGGAGGAACCGTTCGGCGGCGAGAAACGGGTTGCGCCGTGCCTGCGGCGATACGGCGGTGCGCGTGCGGACTTCGCGCAGCTCGAAGTTGTGCACGAACCAGGTGCCCAACGCGGTGGCCACCAGGAGCCCGGCCAGGGCGATGGCCGCCGCGCGCCAGCGTCGGGACGGGGCGTTCACTCCGCGAAGAACCGTGGCCAGTCGTCGCACAGCGCCTGCAGCCGGGCAGCGCCCGGCCTGCGCCCGGCGTACGCGAGCGCAAGCCAGTCCCCGGTGAGACGGGCGAAATAGGCCGCTTGCCCGCGCGGGCGCGCGCTCGCCACGAGCCGCACGGCTTCCCCTTCCGTGGCGCTGCCCGGGATGTCGACCTGGTAGCGATGCAGCAGGACGGCGAGCGCCGCTCGGTAGAGCAGGCTCAACGCCGCGCGGGCATCGCCGCGTTCGAGCGCTGCGCGCGCGCCGGCGACCGGGTCGTCGGGCAGGCTCTGCGCGCTCACCGGCAGGCCGAACAACCGCGGTGGCGCAGAGCCGCGCGGGACCGGCGCCCGGCGGCGGCGCCACCACGGCGCGTCCCTGCGCAGCCGCAGGGCGAGCCACACCACGGCGGTCGCGAGCGCCAGCCACAGGACGACCTCGGCCGCGCCGGCGATCGTGCGCAGCAATTGCGCCGACAACAGCTGCCAGCGGATCGGGCCGGGTGCGTCGTCCTCGCCGGTGTACACCCAACGGTGAACGGTCTCGACACGACCGAACGCGGGATCGGCGAGCACGCGCTCGATGCCGGCCCGGGCCTGCTCGGCGCTGAGCGGCTGCGCCCGGGCGGTGGGCGAACCGGCGAGCAGCGCCGTGCCGATGCCCACGGCGAGAAGCGTCGCTGCAACGCGTGCCGGCGCGCGGCGCGGGCGTGCCCGCGCCAGCAACTGGCGCAGCCGCAGCTCGAGATCCCAGGCTTCGAGCCCCGCGCGCCGGGTCAGGTACAAGGCGAAGCCGCCTGCGACATAGAACGGCGCGATCAGTGACATGGCGGCGAAGTAGCACAGGTTCTGCAGCAGTTGCGTGAGCCTGTCGGCGCCGGTCAATGCGCTACCCACGTCGATCCAGCGCAGTTCTTCCGGCACCGCCAGCACCGCGACGGTCAACAACGCCAGGTACAGCACCGCTTCCAGGTGCACGGCGACGACCGTCAACCAGCCCGACACCGATTGCCCCCGGTGCAGGACCCGCAGGCGCTCGGCGCGTTGTGTGCCCCGCAGGCCTTCGAGCGCCGCGACCGGCATGTTGAACGAGCGGCCGAGGGCCAGCCGGCGCCAGAGCAGTGCGGGGACGAGTTGCGGCGTAGCGATCGCGCGTGTGCGCCGCAACACCTCCGTGACCGGTGGGTGCTCCCCGAACAGCGCGTGGCTCAGCCAGTGCAGCAACAGCGATTCGTAGAGCGGCTTGAGCCACCACACGAGCAGCAGGGCGAACCAGGGATGGGACAGCAACAGCAGGTGAGCGAGCACCGCCACCGGGAAGGCCAGCGCCAGCCACAGCAGCCACAGCGGCCGGAACCAGTGGCGCGCCATGGCGAAGCCCAGGTCGACGGCTTCCCAGCCGTTGCGCGGTCGCACCGCCACGCACAGCTTATCGAGGTCCATGCTCGCGCCCGGCGAACGCCAGGTAGAGGAGCACGGCAAGCCAGGCGGCCGCGGCGACCGCGTACTTGACCGTGGCGGATACCGATGCGCTCGACGACCAGAACGCCTCGACGAAGGCCGCGAGCACCAGCAGCAGCGCCGCGCCCGAAACGAGCTTGACCGCCTCGAGCGCGGCCTCCCTGAGCGCGCGCGCCCGGGGCATGCGACCGGGCGCCAGCACCGCACGGGCCAGCAGCAGCCCGGCGCAGCCGCACACCACGATACCGGTCAGCTCGAACGCCCCGTGCCCGCTCACGAACGGCCAGAAGGTCTCGCCGAAACCGGTGCCGGTGAGGTGCCCGGCGATCCCGCCGATGACGACGCCGTTGTAGAGCAGCGTGAACACCGTCCCGATACCGAGCAGGATGCCGCCGGCGAAGGTGCGAAAGCCGATCCCGATGTTGTTGAAGATATAGAACCCGAACATGGCGAAATCGGAATCGGCGCTGCGCTCGGGCTCGCGGCCCGGAACGCGGTTCAGCGGATCGTACATCGCTTCGATCTCCGCCACCTGGGCGTCGCCGAGCACGCTGAAGATCGCCTCGGGATCGTTCGCGCACCAGGTTCCCAGCAGCACGCCGGGAAGCAGGAACAGGGCGCACGCGAGCCACAGCAAGCGCGCGTGGCGGCGCAGGGTTCGCGGAAATACAGCGGCCACGAACTGCAGCGAGCGCCACAGCCATGCGCCGTCGCGACGGTACAGCACCTGGTGGGCGCGCAGCGCCAGGCCGTGCAGGCGCTCGACCAGCAGGGGGCTGTAACCGCGACTCAGGGCCAGCGCGTAGTCGTTGCACAGGCCCCGGTAGAGCTCCGGCAGCCGATGCGGGTCCGTGTCGTCCGTGACGGCTTCGCCGCGGCGCACCGCGAGGAGCCGCTCCAGCGCCTGCCAGGCGGTTTCGTGGGCGCGCTCGAACTGCTCCTGTCGCACCGCTCGGGTCGCTCAGCGCCCGCGGGCCACCCAGTTGGCATAGCCGAGCAGCGTCGAGACCGCCGCGTCGCCGCGCTTGCCGGTGAGCGGCGACAGTACCTCGGCCAGCTCGACGCGCCGCTCGGGCGTCAACGCGCCCGCGCGCTCCGCGAACGCGAGCAGCGTGCTCTGCTCGGCCACCGTCAGCGAGCCGGGGGGTGCGAGCAAGTCGCCCTCGAAATCGCCGCTGTCGGTGGGCGCGCCCTCGCGATACACCACGAGCGTGCCGGCGGCGAGGTCGCCGAGGCGCTTGAAGTCCCGGTTCACCAGCATGCAGGCGAGGCCCAGGCCGTACCCCACGGGCAGGAAATCGACCGCGCGCAGGAGGTTGCGAACCATCGACGACGACCAGGTCAGGGGCGCGCCGTCATCGTGCACGACGGCCAGCCCGAGGGCCTGCTTGCCGGGCGTGGCGCCGCGACGGGCTTCGAACACGACCGGATAGAACCATTCGGCGAGGAACAGCAACAGCAGCGACAGCCCGACGCCGAGGCCGCCGAGCAGGCCGAGCACGAAGCCGAGTACCAGGTAGGCCACGGCGCGGATGGCCAGGTCGATACACCAGGCGACGGCGCGTGGCACCGGTCCGGCGATGCGCAGCGTGAGGTCGATGCCTTCCGGGGTCTCGAAGCGTCGGGCGGTGTCGAGCAGCACGCTCACGTTCGCTCGAGCCCGACCAGCACCGGCAGCACCAGGGCCGCCAGCAGCCCGAGCGCCCACAGGGCGATGCCCGCGACGGCCACGACCTTCTCCCACGTCGGTGTCTCGCGGGGCGGCCCGTGCTTGTTGGCGCCCGCGGTTCCGGGCGCGAACAACAGCACCAGGATCAGGATCACGTTGATCAGCGGCACCAGCACCAGCAGCCACAACCAGCCGGACTGGTTGAGGTCGTGCAGGCGCCGGATCATGAAGATCGCCGCCGGCACCAGCAATGCCAGGTTCCACAGGCCGGCCAGGACCGGGACGGCGGCCGCGTTCACCGCGAACAGGCTGGTCACGACCGCACCTACCGCGCCGAGCGCGAGGCCGGCCACCATCATCAGGCACCAGCTCCAGGCGACGTAGCTCAGGCGCCCGAATCGGCCCGCCGGCGAGAACGGGCCGGTCTCGTCGCGCGCCGAGACGTCGTGCGCAGGCGCGACGTCGGCGCGGGGCGGCGCGTACGGGTTTCCCCGCGCTGCGGGATCGCTCATGCCCGCCCGCTCTCGAGCCCACGCAGGTGCCGTCGGGCGATAGCCATCATGAGGGTTGCCTCGGGCCGGGCGGCCGGTCGGGGTTGCAGGGGACAGGGTCGACTATCGGTATTCCGGCGGACCCGGTCAAGCGTGCGAACGCGCGGTGCACCGGTGGTATCATGCGCGCCGACCTCGCCGCGCGAGGGCGGTGACTGCAACGGAGAACACGGACATGGCAAACGAAGGCTATCACGAGCCGACCGAGGAGCTCAGCGACGCGACCCGCGACATGCATCGCGCCGTCACCTCGTTGATGGAAGAGCTCGAGGCGGTGGACTGGTACAACCAACGCGTCGACGCCTGCCGCGACGCCGAACTCAAGGCGATCCTCGCGCACAACCGGGACGAGGAAAAAGAACACGCGGCGATGGTGCTGGAGTGGATCCGTCGCCGCGACCCGGTGCTCGACAAGGAGTTGCGCGAGTACCTGTTCACCGACAAACCCATCACCCACGAATAGCCTGCCGCCGGGCGCCCCGCCGGGACCCGGAAGGTGCGCCACCCCCTGAACTCGCCGCTCTCGTGCGATCGGCGCGCACTGCCGGTGTGGCACCCGCCCGGCAAAAATTCACAAAACGGCACGTTTGAGGCGTATCGCCGCGGGGCGCCGTGCACCTAAGCTTGAGACCGTTTCGAGACGGGCGTGCGCCGGCGATGCCGCGCGCTGCCGCTGAGGGGTTTCTTGGCTCAGCCTGTGAACTACGGTCAATTCATCAACCTGGCCGGCGCAACGCGCCGCGCCCGCCCGTCGCGGCTGTGGGCGGAACGCCGGCGTGGCGACCGCCGCCGCGGCGGCCCGCACGACGTTGCGCCGACGTCGCCCGGCACCGTGGACGGCCGCCAGACCCGGGCCTTGTTCCGCAACGCCAACACCACATTGCTGTTGTCGTTGTCGATGTCGGTGCTGACCAGCGCGCTCGTGTGGCACGGCGGCGCAGCAGGCCTCGCGGTTGGCTGGATGCTGGCCATGCTGGTGATCGCGGTCCTGCGCTACCGCCTCGCCGCGCGGTTCCGACGGGTGCACGCGCCGCTCGACAGCTTGCCGCGCTGGCGGCGCCTGTTCGTACTCGGCAGCGCGGTGAACGGGACTGCCTGGGGGCTGATGGGCGCCCACCTGGCGTTGCACGCCACTCTCCTGCACCCGGGCTACGTCGCCGCCGCCCTGGTGATCATGGCCGCCGTCGCCGTCCCGCTGCTCTGCGCGGTGCTGGCGGCCTACCTGGCGTTCGCCATTCCTTTGTTGCTGCCCGCGACCCTCTGTTTCCTGCTCGCGTTGCCGGCACCTGGCGCGGAGACCTCCGTCGCCCTCGGCGCCATGATGCTCGTCTGTCTCGTGGCACTGCCGTGCGCAGCGCTGTTCGCACGT
Organism: Gammaproteobacteria bacterium; assembly: GCA_041623575.1. GTDB lineage: Bacteria > Pseudomonadota > Gammaproteobacteria > JAHELT01 > JAHELT01 > JAHELT01. The sequence goes on along the minus strand of JBFJWO010000003.1, from coordinate 6,589 downwards.
GACGCCCTGGTGGCGTCGTTCGCCCTGAGCGACGGCGAGCAGAGGCTGCGCGAAGTGCTGGGGGGTTCGCTGCAGGGTGTGCTGGTGCACCGTGACGGTGAGATCGTGTTCGCCAACGCTGCGCTGGCCGCGATGTGCGGTTACGACTCGGCGTTGGCGATGCACGGTCTGGCGCTCGAGCGCGTGCTGGAAACGCGCGGCGGCAAGGAGGGCGGCCTGGTGCGCCTGGTGCGCGCCGACGGGCGCTCGGTCGCGGCGCGTTCGCAGCAAAGCACCGTGCGCTGGCGCGGCGGCGCGGCGACCCAGCTTGCCCTTGTCGACGTGACCGAGGTCGAAAGCCTGCGCGAGGCCAATCGCGAGCTGCAGAGTTTCGGCTACTCGGTGGCGCACGACCTGCGCTCGCCGCTGCGCGCCGTGAGCGGGTTCTGCAATATCCTCAGGGAGGATCTCGGCCCCGACCTCGGCCCCGGCCAGCGCGAGCACATCGAGCGCATCTGTCGGGCGAGCGCGCGCATGGACCGCACCATCGAGGACGTGCTGCAACTGTCGCGGTGCGCCAACGGCGAACTCGAACGCGTACCGAACGACCTCAGCGCGATCGCCACCGCCATCGCCGACGAACTGTCGGCAGCCGACGCGTCGCGGCGCGTGACATTCGCCATCCGCGCCGGGCTGAGTGCCGATGCCGACCCGGGGCTGCTGCGCGTGGTGATCGGTAACCTGCTCGACAACGCGTGGAAGTTCACCCGCAACGAGGCCGAGGCGCGCATCGAGGTGGGGACCGAACGCCGTGACGACGAGACGGTCTTCTACGTGCGCGACAACGGCGTGGGCTTCGAAATGGCCTACGCCGACAAGCTGTTCCTTGCCTTCGAACGCTTGCACAACGACTTTCCCGGCACCGGCATCGGCCTGGCCACCGTGGCGCGGATCGTACAGCGTCACGCGGGGCGGGTGTGGGCCAGCGGCGCGCCCGGTACGGGCGCGACGTTCTACTTCACGCTCGGGCCGACGGGCCAGTGACCAGCGCGCGCGGGGCAGGCTACATGCTGACGATGCCGTTGCGGATCGCCAGTCGAATGAGTTGCGCGAGGTTGGTGACGCCGAGTTTCTTGCGCAGGCTGGTGTAGTGGTGGCCGGTGGTCTTGGGGCTCAGCTTGAGCAACTCGGCCGTCTCGTTGACCGAATGCCCCTCCGCCACGTAGCGCAGCACGTCGAATTCGCGGGCGCTGAGGCGCGTCAGGCGCTCCTGCTCGTCGGTGTCGACGTTGGCGACCGCCTCGCGCAGTTCCTCGCCGATGAACATGCGCCCTTCGGCGACCTGCTTGATGGCGTTGACGATGTTGCGCGCGGCGCTGCGCTTGGAGATATAGCCGAGCACGCCCGCGTCCAGCGCGCGGTTCACGTACTCGGCGCTCTCGTGCACGCTGACGACCAGGATCCGGGCGTTTTCGTCGAAGGCCAGCATGTGCCGGCAGGCCTGCAGGCCACCGATACCGGGCATGGCGATGTCCATGACCACCGCCCGGGGCTGCACGCGCTTGTAGAGTTCTACGGCCTCTTCGCCGCTGGCCGCTTCGGCCGCCACTTCGAGGTCGCCGCCGGCTTCGAACAATCGCCGGTAGCCCGCCCGGACGACTTCGTGATCATCGACGATCAAGACACCGAGTTTTTCATTATTATTTAATGTCATGCCGCGCATCATAGGTGAGCGCCCCGACGACGGGTTATAGGGATTATCCTCAAACCCGGCGCCCTCAGCGCAGCGGTATGACGCCGTTCTCGATGGCCAGGCGCACCAGTTCGGTGGGGGTGTTGATGGCGAGTTTCTTGCGGATGTTGGCGTAGTGGTGACCCACGGTCTTGGGGCTCAGCGACAACATGCTCGCGACCTCGTTGACCGTGTGACCTTCGGCCAGCTGGCGGAAGACCTCGTATTCGCGCGGCGAGAGCAACTGCATGCCCTGCTTGCCCGCGCGGGTGCTGCGTGCCAGCAGTGCCTGGGTGAGTTCCTGGCCGATGTAGGTGCGCCCGGCGGCAACCGCGCGCACCGCGTCGAGCATCTCCTGTGAAGCGCTGTGTTTGGAGATGTAGCCCTTGACGCCGGTGTTGAGCGCCCGCTCGAAGTGCTGCGCGTTCTCGAACATGGAAAAGATGAGAATCTGCGCGCGAGCGTCGCGGGCGATGATCTGACGACAGGCTTCGAGGCCGCCTATCCCCGGCATGGACAGGTCCATCACCAGCACGTCGGGGCGCAACTCGAGGTAGCGCTCGACGGCCGCCTCGCCGCTGTCGGCTTCGGCGATGACGGCGATGTCGGAGGTGTTCTCGAACAGCCGCCGGTAGCCTTCGCGGACCACCTGGTGATCGTCGACGAGGATGACGCGAACTGTCGGGTTTGCTTCCATGCCGCCTCGGGGGTTGGCTCGCCGTATCCTGAGTGGCAATGGTGAGCCAGTCAAGCGCGGCGGCGGTTCAGCCGCGCAACGGCAGCCGCGCCTCGATGAGCGTGCCGCGGGGCTCGACGGTGTCGATGTCGAGTTCCCCGCGCAGCGCCTGCACGCGCTCGCGCATGCCGATCAGCCCGAGCCCGCCGGGTCCGCTCCCCAGTCGGATGCCGCGCCCGTCGTCGCTTACCCTTACGCGCAACTCGCGCCCCTCGTCGTCGCGCCTGACCTCGACCGTGACCTCGGTGGCACCGGCGTGCTTGCTGATGTTTGTCAGGCACTCCTGCACGATGCGATAGACCGCCAGCGCGATGTCGTCGGCGAGCCCTTGCAGGCCTTCGTCCAGCGTGAAAGTGACGCCGATGCCGGCGTGGCGCGCACGCCATTCGTTGACCAGTCCCAGCAGCGCGTCGTTCAACCCGAGGTCGTCGAGCGCCGGTGGGCGCAGCCGCCCCATCATCGAGTGCACCACTTCGTAGACCTGCGAGGAAGCATCGCGGATGGCGAGCGCGCTGGCGCGGATACCGGGTCGGTCGTCGGCGAGCAGGTTGATGCTCTCCGCGTCGACCTGGATCGCGGTGAGCGCCTGGCCGAGTTCGTCGTGCAACTCACGGGCGAGACGCCGGCGTTCGGCTTCCTGGCTGTTGATCAGGGTCTGCGCCAGGCGCCGGTTCTCGTCGAGCAGCCGTTGCTGCGCCTGCTCGTAACGCCGTCGCTGCGTGACGTCGTGGCCGGCGCCCCGGTAGCCGAGGAACGTCCCGGCCGCGTCAAATAACGCGCGCCCGACGCTGCGCGTGTGACGCAGGCCGCCGTCGGCCGCCTCGGAGGTGTACTCGAACACGTACGTGAGGTGTTCCTCGAGGTCGGTCAGGTGCGCGCGCCATGCCGGGTCCGCGGCCGCGCGTTCGGCGTACACGTCCTGGTAACGGCGGCCGATGAGGTCGGGCGAGGCGCGCCCGGCCCCGGCATAGCCGCCCGAGACGTAGGCGAAGCGCAACTGCGCGTCGAGTTCCCAGAACCAGTCCGCGGCGATCGCGGCGAAATCGCGAAACCGGTCCTCGGCCTCGCGGTGTGCGTCCTGCACGCGCTTGATGTCGGTGATGTCGCTGTTGATGCCGACGTAGCCGACGACTTCACCGTCCACGCGCATCGGTGCGACGGTCTGTTGGAAATCGCGCATCTCGCCACCGACCGGGTAGCGCACTTCGTGGCGCCTCACTTCGCCGGCCAGCACCTGTCGTTCGTTCTCCAGCCACGCTTCGCGAATGCGCTCGGGCAGGTGCTCCATTTCCTCGACCCGTTTTCCGATCAACGGCCCCCACAGCGTCACGGAAATCGGGTTCTGCAGTACCACCCGCCCCTCGGCGTCGCTCGCCCACAACTCTACCGGCAGGTGCTCGATCGCGGTGCGCATGCGCGCTTCGGCCTGCTCGAGTCGCTGCTGCGCGAGCTTGCGCTCGGTGACGTCGAGTGCGACACCCAGCAGCCCGGTGATCTCCCCGTCCGCGTCGCGCAGCGGCACGATGGTCTCGAGGTAGTGCAGGCGCTCGTCCCCGTGCTTGTAGCTCACTTCCTCGGCCACCGTCTCGCCGCCGAAGGCGCGACGGTCCTGCTCGTCCCAGATCCGGCGCACGTCGGGCGGCAGGTCCAGGTCGCGCGTGCGCTTGCCGATCCAGTTGCCCCACAGCCGCTGTGCCTCGGCGTTCTGCATGACGTAACGCCCGTCGCGGTCACACAGCCAGAACTCGATGGGCAGTTGCTCGAAGGCCGAGCGGAGCAACTCACTGCCCGCTATCGGCGAGTGGGGCGGAGCCTCAGCGGCCCCCGGTTCGCAGGGGCGGGCCAGTCCCCAGACTGCTGCCGCGATCGCGCTCTGCACGGGCAACAGGAGCGGCACCAGCCACGCCGGCGGTTGCGCTGCCCCGGACAGGCCTGCGACGGCGGGCGCGGCCAGCGCCATCCCGGCGACCAGCGCCGCGGGTACCGAGCGCGCGAAGGGTCGGCCGTGAAAGGTGCGCCGATGAGCGAAGGCAAGGAGCCCGCAGAGCAGGGCGAGCGCGAGGCTCGACAGTTCGACGGCCACCGTCATCGAGCGCTCGCCCGGGTAGCGTTCACGAGAAGATGCAGCCCTCGAGTGTGGCGGCTCGCCCGCTGCTGCGGGGTGCCGCCGGGATCTTGCCGGACGCGCAGTTTATCAGCCCCGGCGCGGCAAGTGGCCGCGCGACGTACCTGCCCCTGCGCGTCGCGCGCCGGCCGGGCCCACCGGCGCGAACGGCGGCGGATGTGCGGATCAGCGCGGTTGCGGGACGATCCGGATGTAAGGGCGCGGCGATTCCCAGCCGCTCGGAAACGCCTTGCGCGCGTCGTCGTCGGACACCGCCGGCACGATGATCACGTCGTCGCCCTGGCGCCAGTTCACCGGCGTCGCCACCTTGTGCCTGGCGGTCAGCTGGCAGGAATCGAGCACCCGCAACACCTCGTCGAAATCGCGCCCGGTGCTCATCGGGTAGGTGATCATCAGCTTGATCTTCTTGTCCGGGCCGATGATGAACACCGAGCGTGCCGTGGCGTTGTCGGCAGCGCTACGCTCGCCCGCATCGCCGCTGGCCTTGGGATGGATCATGCCGTAGAGCTTGGCGACCTTCAGGTCGCTGTCGCCGATCAGGGGGTAGTTGACGGCGTGGCCCTGGGTCTCGCGGATGTCGTCGAGCCAGCGCCCGTGGTCCTCGACCGAGTCGATGCTCAGCCCGATGATCTTGCAGTTGCGCCTGGCGAACTCGGGCTCGAGGCCCGCCAGGTACCCGAGTTCGGTGGTGCACACCGGCGTGAAGTCCTTGGGGTGGGAGAACAGCACCGCCCAGCCGTCACCGATCCACTCGTGGAAGCTGATCGTGCCGTGGGTGGTCTCGGCGGTGAAGTCCGGTGCGTCGTCGCCCAGTTGCAGTGTCATGGCGGAGTCTCCTTGCGCGCGGTGGCCGGCGCCCGCCGGCCGGTTGGTCACACTGATTGCGATCGCTGCGATCGCATCCCGTCGTCCGTTGACGATTCAGCTGCCGTCGTCGCGACGGCATCAGCCGCCGGACATTAGCCGCGCGTGCCCCGCGACGCAAGCCCCGCGCCCACCCTCCTGGCTGCTCGCCCAACGGCGTACCCGGGCCGGTCTTCGTTGCGGTGGCCCTGAACTTGCTTCACCCCGGGACGGAGCGCCGGTCGCGGCGCGCGCTGCCCGTCGCACCGCGACACGCGAAGAACAAAAGGGGGACGCCATGCGCCGAGTCGCACCAACCGGGATGAGCGTGAACGCGCCGCTCGGCGACGACCTCGACACCTGCTACGAAGCGCCGCTCGCCGGGCGCTCGGCGATCACGCAGTGGCGCTTCATCGACGACCCGGGCGTCTACGCCGAGATCGGCGGCGGCCTCAGCGATTACGACGCCCCTGCGCGGCTCGCGGGCATCGGGCCGCGACTGCCCGAGGCGGTCTGTGCGCTCTGCCGAAAGCTCTTCCGCAGTGCGCCTTTCTCGGCACGCCTGTCGCTGTCGAGCGCGTTGCAGGCCTGGCTACACGCCGTGGCGGTGCTGGTCGGCGTACAGCACCGGAACGAACGTTACCTGCTCGACAACCACCGTGTGTTTCTCGACGAGGAACCGGACTGGATCGATGCGCAGGCCGCGCTGCTCGACCTCGACAGCGATCACGCCGGCTCGATCGGCGAGGCCCTCGGCTGCGGCGACCGACCGGCCGAGGCGAGCCGCCCGTACGACGCGGGGCCCTGGAAAGCGGGGCAGGGCGCATGAGTCGCCCGCTGATCTTTCTCTTCCCGGGGCAGAGCTCGCGCGACGAGCGCATGTTCGCGCGCCTGGCCGAGGTCTCGCCGCAGGCTGCGGCCACGGCGCTCGGCGCGACCCAGAAACAGCTCGGGCGCCCGCTCGACCTCGGCTTCGCCTCCAACCGCGACGTGCAGCTCGCGGTCTGTTCGGCGAGCCTCGGCTGGCTGTCGATGGCGCGCGAGGCGGGCCTCGAACCGCTGGCATCGGCCGGCCTGAGCCTCGGCGAGTACACGCACCTGGCGAGCATCGGTGCGCTCGAGCCGGACGATGCGATCGCGCTGGTCGCGGCGCGCGGCTCGGTCTACGACCGCG
>JBFJWO010000002.1:0-34541 GCA_041623575.1 Gammaproteobacteria bacterium | reverse complement strand
TGGAAAGACTCTGACGCTTTCAACCGCTTCCGCGGCTTCGACTGGATGCGAGAGCCGTGCCGCAGTTGTCCCGAGCATGAGAAAGATTTCGGGGGCTGCCGCTGTCAGGCCTACATGCTGACGGGCAACGCCTGCAACACGGACCCCGTGTGCAGCCTGTCTCCCCACCACGACGTCGTCACGGCGGCCATCACGACGGGCGCGGCGGATCGGGTCGACGAGCTGGTGTTCCGCAATCCCCGCAACTCCAAACGCCTCGCCGGGCGCAGCAGGGACGGCGAGATCATCGCAACAGGGCGTCGCTGGCAGTGATCAGCGCGTCGATCATCGCGGGTTCGCCGGCCAGGTGGCCGGCGTCGGGCACGATGTGCAGGTGCGAGTGGGGCAGCGCCCGGTGCAGCCGCCAGGAGGATTCCAGCAGACACGTCAGGTCGTGACGTCCGTGCACGATGCGGGTGGGCACGCTCGCAAGCCGGTCGGCCTCACGCAGCAGCTGCCCCTCGTCCAGGAAATAGCCGTTCACCGCGTAGTGGCTCTCGATGCGGGACCTGGCGAGCGTCGCCTGTACATCGCCCGCGCCACCCGAACCTGCGTCCACCAGCGTGTAGGTGGCGACCCGCGCGGTCCAGCGCGACCAGGCGCCGGCGGCGCGCAGGCGCGTCTCCTCGTCGCCCGATGTGATCAGGCGGTGGTAGGCCGAGACCGGGTCGGCCAGCTCGGCCGGTTCGAGCAAAGCGGCGAACTCCGCCCAGTAGTCCGGGAACACCCGGTTGGCACCGTCGCGGAACAACCACTGCACCTCCGGGCGGGTACCGAGAAACGTGCCGCGCAGAATGAGGCCGCTGACTCGCCCGGCATGGGCCTGCGCGTAGGCAAGGGCGAGCGTTGCCCCCCAGGAGCCGCCGAACAGCACCCAGCGCTCGAGGCCCAGGTGCTCGCGCACTGTCTCCAGGTCGCTGACCAGCTCGGACGTGGTGTTACCTTGCAGCTCGCCGCTCGGCGTGGACCTGCCGGCGCCGCGCTGATCAACCAGCACGATGTGGTAGCGGGCCGGGTCGAAGTAGCGCCGGTGATCGGCGCTGCACCCCGAGCCGGGTCCGCCGTGCAGGAACAGCACCGGCTCGCCACCGGGCGTGCCGCACTCTTCCACGTGCAGTTCGTGCAGGTCGGTGATCGCCAGGCGGTGCGTGGCCGTGGGTTCGATCGCCGGGTACAGGCCGCGCATGCGTGGCATGTTAACCGAGCATCGGGAATGCGCAATGTCCGGCAGACCAAACCTGCGAGCCGGACAACGCACGGCACGGACAGCGCTCCGAGCACCGTGACAAAGACCGGCGCCACCGATTCCATGGGCCACTACGCGGCCATGACGGCAATCGTCGCGCCATCGTGCCGCACCTTGGCCGCTTCGCCACGGGCGATTCCTTCCCGACGCCTGACCGGTCGCCGTGCGGTCGACGCGGGCGGCCCGGCACGTTACGCTCGACGGCACCGCGCTTCATCGGACCCGCAGCCGTTGCCCGGTCCCCCGCGCGAAACGATGCGACAGCGATGTTAGAGCACGGCGGCGAGTTGGCCACCACGCTGGTCGGGATCGGCGGATTCCTGCTGCTGGCCGCGGTGGTGCGCCACTACACCAGGACTTCGCCGCTGCCGCCCGAGACCTGGCTGCTGCTCGCGGGTATCGCCTACGCGCTGGCCCGCAATCACTGGTTGCCGGCGCTGCCGGTGCTCATGATGGAGCCACAGACGGTCTTCCTGTTGCTGCTCCCGGCGATGGTCTTCGCCGGTGGCGCCGCGCTGCCCGGCCGGGTGCTGGCCCGGCAATGGCTGCCCCTCGGCGTGATGGCGATCGGCGGGACCTTGCTCGCGACGGTGGTGATCGGTGTGGCCGTGGCCTGGATGCTCGGGTTCGCACTCGTGCACGGTCTGTGGTTCGGTGTGGCGCTCGCGGCCACCGATCCCGCCGCGGTGAGCGTCGTCATTCACCGCTTTTCCATTCCGCAGCGCCTGGAACTGCTGATGGAGGGCGAGTCGATCTTCAACGACAGCGTCGCCATCGTGCTGTTCACCGCGCTCGGTGCGGTAGTGCTCGCGGGCGAAACGTTCGACGCACGCGGCACGCTCGCGCTGTTCGCCTGGAACCTCGCCGGCGGCATCGTGTGCGGCCTGGCGCTGGGCTGGTTCGCCGGCAAGCTGGTGGTCGTGTGGAAGGAGCAGAACAGGTTCACCGGCATCACGCTCACTGTGCTCCTGTGCTACGGGAGTTTCCTGCTCGCCGAGCACGTGCTGTCGCTCTCCGGGGTCATAGCGGTGCTGTGTGCGGCGCTCGTGTTCAGCCACGTGCGCCTCGCCGGCGGCACGCGCCAGCACGACGACCTGTTTCACGGATTCTGGCGCTACATCAGCGTGCTCGCGGGCAGCGTGCTGTTCTTCCTGCTCGGCGTCGAGACGGGATCGCATCCGTTTCCGCTGGTCTGGGCCATCGGCGGGATCGTCGTCACGCTGCTGCTCGCCCGGGCCGCGACGGTCTACGGCGGCGGCCTCGTGCTGGGCGCGCTTCGCCACCCGGTGCCGATGAGCTGGCAGCACGTGCAACTGCTCGGCGGCGCCAAGGGCGCAATCCCGGTGGCGCTGCTGCTCATGGTGCCCGACGACTATCCCCACAAGCTGAGCATGCTGTGCCTGGTCTTCGTCGCGGTGGCCTTCACGCTGGTGGTCAACCCGCTGTTGCTGAAGAAGTACCTCGACGCCCGCGCCCTCGAGCAGGACGCCGAAACGGTGTCGTGATCGCTTGCGGCGTGGGATCGGCGCCGGCCGAGTGGCCTGTGCGGTACCGAAGCAGATGTTACAGGCCACTCTAGTGCGTGGCCTGATCGCCCCAGATATCGCGCAACCGCGCGTCGCGCCCGCAGGTCAGGCGGTAGAACTTGTAGCGGATCGGGAACTTCTTGTAGTAGTCCTGGTGGTAACTCTCGTCGCCGGCGATCGGGTAGAAGACACCGGCGTCGAGGATGGGCGTCACCACCCGCCGGTCCGGGAACCTGTCCACGACCCGTTGCTTCGATTGGTTCGCCAGCAGGCGTTCGGCCGGGGTCGCGACGAAGATCGCCGCCAGGTAGCTGTGGCCCTTGTCGCAGAACTGCCCGCGCGCGTCGAACGGGTCGATGTTCACCCAGTAGTGGTCGAGCAGGCGCTCGTAGCTGACGACGTTCGCGTCGTAGGTGATCTCGACGGCTTCGTAGTGGCCGTCGTGGTTGCCGTTGTAGGTCGGGTTCTCGAGCGTGCCGCCGGTGAAGCCGGACACCACGTCCAGCACCCCGGGCAGGCCCTCGAAATCGGCCTCCATGCACCAGAAACAACCGCCCGCGAAGGTCGCCTTCTCGGCCGCGGCGGCCGGCCCGATCGCCAGGCCGAGCAGCAGCAGGGCCTTCATTGCACTGGCTCGCATCGCCCATCCTCGCTTGTGTAGGTGTCGTCGACGCGGCGCCATGATAGACCAAACGCGCCGCCGCCGTGACGACGCGCGACTCGCGCGCAGGCCCGGAGCAATGTCGTCGGTCTCGCCGGGCGCGCCAGGCGGTCGGGGAGGGTTCATGACGACGGTCGCCTGTGGCATATTGCGCCCCCTTGTCGCAGCCGGGAGCGTTCGGCGTTGATCGAAGTCGTTCACTGGCTCGACCTTGCGGGCGTCGCGGTCTTCGCGGCCAGCGGTGCACTCGTCGCTTCGCGCAAGGAGATGGACGCGGTGGGGTTCGTGCTGGTCGGCGCGGTGACCGGCGTCGGCGGCGGGACCCTGCGCGACCTGTTGCTCGACCGCGCGGTGTTCTGGATCGCCCGGCCCGAGTACCTGCTGGTGTGTTTCTCGGTGGCGGCGCTGCTGTTCTTCGCCGCCCCCTACATCCACCGCCGCTACCCCGTGTTGCTGTGGGCCGACGCGGCCGGCCTGTCGCTGTTCGCCGTCACCGGCGCCGCGGTGGCCCTCGAGACGGGCGTCGCCTGGCCGGTAGCGACGCTGATGGGCGTGATGACGGCGACCTTCGGGGGCGTGATTCGCGACGTCATCTGCAACGAGATCCCGCTCATCCTGCGCCGCGAGATCTATGCGACCGCGGCGGCGCTCGGGTCCGGCGTGTACGTTGCACTGATCGCGGCGGACGTCCCGGCGCCGGCACCCGGGCTGGCGGGATTCGCCGCCTGCTTCGTGCTGCGCGCGCTCGCGATCCGGCTCAGGCTGGCGCTGCCCGCTTACCGCGCACGCCCCGGGCGAAACTACCCACTGCAGTGAGCCGGGCGCCTACGCGCCCCGGCGTCCCGCGCCCGGGGGTGGAAGGCGGAAACGTCGCGCCAGCCTTGCGATCGTGCGGACTTACCAGCCCAGCGCGGTCGCCTCGTCGATCTCGATCAACGTCGGGCGCCCGGCGCCGTGCGCCTCGCGTAACGCGGTTTCGAGCCCGGCGAGGTCCGGCGGGCGCGCGGTCCGACAGCCGAAGCCGGCCGCGATGGCGAGCAGGTCCGGGGTGTAGATGTCGACGCCGAGCGGCGTGATCGCTTTCTCCAGCATGTAGCGCTTGATCTCGCCGTAGCCGCGGTTGTTCCAGACCAGCACCGGTACCGCGAGCCCCAGCTCCACGCCCGCCGCCAGCTCGCCGATGGTGAACTGCAGCCCGCCGTCACCGATCAGGGCGACGACGGGCGCCTCGGGGCGGGCGAGCTTGGCGCCGAACGCGGCGGGCAGCCCGTAGCCCAGCGTCCCGTAGCCGGTGGACGAGTTGAACCAGCGCCGCGGCGCCTGCGGCTCGTAAGCGAGGTTGCCGCCGTAGACCGGTTGCGTCGAGTCGCCGACGAGGATCACCCCGGGCAGCGTCGTGGCGACCGCCTCGAGAATCCGCCCGTGCGTGCGATAGGCTGCCGGCAGCGCGGCCTCGGCTTCGGCGCGCAGGTGGGCGACGTGCTCCGAGGCGTCCTCGAGCGGGCGGTGACCCTCCAGCGCCTCGGCCAGGGCGGTCATGGCGAGGCCGGCGTCGGCGCAGAGGGCAACCTCGGGCAGGGCGTTGCGCGTCAGTTGCCCGGGGTCGACGTCGATCCGGATCACCTTGCCGGTCAGCTCGAGCCGGGCGGCGAACAGCAAGGTGTCGGTTTCGGCCAGCTCGGTGCCGATTGCCAGCACCACGTCGGCGTTGCGCAGCGCCGCCATCACCGGCGGCTGCGGCAGGGTGCTGCCGAGGCTGAGCGGGTGGCGCGGCGGCAGCACGCCCTTGGCGTTGATGGTGAGCGCCGTGGGAGCGCCCAGGCGCTCGACCAGCGCGAGTGCGGCGCCGGGCGCGTCCTGCGTGCCGCCGCCGAGAACGACGAACGGACGTTCGGCGCGCCTCAGCAGGGCGATCGCGCGAGCCACCGCCGCCGGGTCCGGCCCCGGTCGTGCGAGCGTGCGATGGGGCGCAAGGTCGAGCCCCTCGGCCGGCGCCGCGATCACGTCGAGCGGCAGCTCGATGTGCACCGGCCCCGGGCGGGCGCTGTCGAACACCGCGAAGGCGCGCGCCATCACCCACGGCAGTTCCGCGGCGCGCAGCACGCTGTGGCTGAACACCGATACCCCGCGAACCAGCGCCTGCTGGTCGGGCAACTCGTGCAGGCGCCCCTCGCCGAGCCCGAGCTCGTGGGTCGCGTTGACGCTGGAGATGACCAGCATCGGCACCGAGTCGGCGTAGGCCTGGCCCATGGCGGTGACGATGTTGGTCATGCCGGGGCCGGAGATGATGAAGCAGGCCGCCGGACGGGCGCCCGCGCGGGCGAAGCCGTCGGCCATGAAGCCGGCGCCCTGCTCGTGGCGGGGCGTGACGTGTCGCAGTCCGCTGTCCGGCAACCCGCGGTACAGGTCGACGGTGTGCACGCCGGGGATGCCGAACACGGTGTCGATGCCGTAGCCCGCGAGCAGGCGCGGCAGGATCTCGCCGCACGTGGTCATGCGTCTGCTCCGCCCGCCGGTGTCGCGGCGGCGCGGCGGGGCGCCCGCAGGCGGGCCGCGACGATGCCTTCGGCGACCGCCAGCGGCGTTTGGCTGCGCTCGGCCGCCTGGCGCAGCACCCCGGCGGTGATCTCCCGGATGCGCTCGACGGCGGCGAAGATCGCCTCCGGCCGGTCGTCGATCGATTCCTGGTGGAAGTCGATCACCCCGCCGGCGCTGGCGAGAAAGTCGGGCACGAACGCGATCCCGCGGGCGGCGAGCACGCCATCGTGGCGCCGCTCGGCGAGCTGGTTGTTGGCGCCGCCGCACACGGCGCGTACCCGCAGGCGCGCGACGTTCGTATCGTCGAGGATGCCGCCCAGCGCGCAGGGTGCGAACAGGTCCGCCTCGGCGTCGAAGATCGCCTCGGGGCTGGTCGGGCGCGCGCCGAAGCGCTCGCACGCGCTCTCGACGCGTGCCGGGTCGACGTCCGCGACGATCAGCGCCGCGCCGCGCTCGTGCAGGTGCTGGCACAGCGGCATGCCGACGTTGCCGAGGCCCTGCACGGCCACGCGCAACCCGGCCAGGTCGCTGCGCCCGAACAGCTCCCGGGCACTGGCCTCGATAGCCATCAGCACACCGTAGGCGGTGACCGCGAGCGGCGCGCGCGAGCCGGGCGTGGCGGCTGCGGTGTGGCGGGTCTCGCGGCGAATCACCGCGAGATCTTCCAGCGTCGTGCCGACGTCGTCGGCGATCACGTAACTGCCGTCGAGGCTGTCGACGACCCGGCCCAGGGCGAGCAGCAGTTGCTCGCTCTTCTGCGTGCGCGGGTCGCCGAGGATCACCGACTTGCCGCCGCCCCAGGGCAGCTCGCAGATCGCCGCCTTCGCGGTCATCCCGCGCGACAGGCGCAGCGCATCGGTGAGCGCGGCGGCGGGGTCGGAATAGGGCCACATCCGGCAGCCGCCGAAGGCCGGCCCGAGGGCGGTGTCGTGGATGGCCACGATTGCGCGCAGGCCGCTGTCGGCGTCGTACGCGTGCACGATGCGCTCGTGGCCGTCGAACTCGCGGTGGTCGAACATGGGCGGGCACTCCGGGGTCGGGGCCGGCGACCACGCCGGCGAAGGGGAGAACGATAGCCCAATCCCGCGTTGGCGAATAGCCGGCAAATTGTTCAAAAAGAGAGCAATGGCAAGCATAATGACGGCTTCGATCGCCATAATGCCAAACCATGGACGAAACCGACCAGCGCCTGATCGCCCTGCTGCGCACCGACGCCCGCCGCCCCGCGTCCTCGCTCGCACTGGAACTGGGGCTTTCCCGGGCGACGGTCAGCGCCCGCATCGAGCGCCTGCTCGAGCGCGGGGTGATCCAGGGCTTCACGGTGGTGCTGCGCGCGGGCAGCGGCGCGCGCCCGGTACGGGCGATCACGACCATCGAGGTCAGCGGGCCGAGCGCGGAGCACGTGCTCAAGCGCCTGCACGGCTTCCCGGAAGTGCGCACGCTCAGCACCACCAACGGGCGCTGGGACATCGTCGCCGAGATCGAGACCGACTCGCTGGAGGCCTTCGACGAGACCCTCAGGCGCATCCGAGCGCTGGACGGCATCGCCGCGACCGAAACCAGCCTGCTGCTCTCGGAGCGAAAAGGGGCGGCGCGGCCGGCGTGAGCGCCGGTGCGGGGCTGTCGTCGACGGACCGGCGCCGGCCGGGCGCGGCTCGCGCCTAGAGGTCGAGTTCGATCCAGGCCGGATCGTGATCGCTGCCGTCGCCGCCGTGGCGGGTGCGCCGGTCGATGGTGGCATTCCCGAAGCGCCCGGCGAGGGCCTGGCTGACCCAGATCTGGTCGAACAGGCGGTACTGCGGCGGCTCGGGACCGGGCGGGTTGAAGCGGTGTGTCCAGGCGGGAGAACCGGGCCCCGGGCCCTGGCCGCTGACCTCGGCTTTCGGCGCCCGGGTCTCGGTGGGGTTTTCCAGGGCGTTCACCAGCGGGCGGTTGTCGGCGCTCAGCATCGGTTGCAGGAACTCGGAGTCCGGCGGGTCGTTCATGTCGCCGCACAGCACGAACCGGCTGTTCGGCCGTTCCATGCGGGTGATGACCCGCGAAATCGTCTGCGCCTGGCGCCGGCGCCGGTTGTTGGCGTCGATCGCGCCTTGCACCGGGTCTTCGAAGAAAGGCACGAAGTGGCTCTTCAGGTGCGTGTTGTAGAGGTCGAAGAGCTTCCTGCGGCGGTGGTCGAGGATCTCGACCTGCAGCAGGTCGCGGCTGAAGACCCGGTTGTCGGGGTCGTCCTCGTGGACCCTGGCCTGGTGGGAGGCGATCAGGCCGATGGGCAGCTTCGACAGCAGGCCGACGTCGATGAGGCGCCGGTCGTTGCCTTCGATCAGGACCGCGTGGGGATAGAGGTCGCCGAGGTGTTCGTGGTTGAAACGCTTGAGGATCTCGATGTGCTCGACTTCCTGGACCGCGAGCACGTCGGCGTCCATCACGTCGCGGATCCGCCGCGCGACCTCGATCGTGTCGTCGCGGTCCTTGGCCCGCACGAGGTGGCCGTCGAAGGTGCGCACGTCCACCTGCTCGGCGCCGAACGTCAGCGTCACGCCACCCGCGTCGCCGGCCGGCGCGCGCTCGAGCTCGGCGCGAAAATTGAACCTCGAAAAGAGGTTGTTCAGGTTGAACGTTCCGACCTTGACGAGCATGTCCTTCCTCCCTGGCGCGCGTGTTGCCCCGCGAGACGCGGCGCAGGCGCGTCAGCGCAACTGGCTGTCCTTGCTGGCGCGGCGGTTGTAGCCGCCGAGGTCGCGCTGGCGTTCGTCGTGTTCGCCCTGGCAGGCGACGCACAGGCGCACGCCCGGCACCGCCTGGCGGCGCGCCTCGGGAATCTCGTCGTCGCATTCCTCGCAGCGCTGCCGGCTTTCGCCGTGCGGTATGCGGCTTCGCGCCCGCTCGACGGCGTCCTGCACGCTGGCGTCGATCTGCTCCTGTACGGCCCCGTCGCGGGCCCAGCCACCGGCCATGTCGGGCTCCCGTGTGTTGGTCCTTTCCCGGCGATCGCGTCGCCCCTGCGGCGCCCCGCACCGGTCGCCGTGACGTCGCGATCGAGAGCGATTATACGGCTGCCCGGCGCGTCGCGTTGTCGCGGGGCTTTATGTCCGCCTGCAATTTTGGGACAGTGAGGCCCGATACCCGTCGCCGAGCGCCTGGCGAGCCGCCGACAAACGTAGAAAGAACGTAGAAAGAGTCGCCTATCTTGTTGTTTTCCTTCGGTTATGGAGCTGGCAGCCCGGCGCAGGGCCGGCGCGCACTGGCGTTGAGGCGGATGCGTGAACGGCGTCGGTAGCGCCGGGCGGCCGTTGCGGGTCGCCGTCGTCGGCGCCGGGCCGGCCGGTTTCTATACGCTCGGCCATCTGTTCAGGTGTCCCGATCTGCACCTCGAAGTGGATCTCTTCGAGCGCCTGCCGGCGCCGTTCGGGCTCGTGCGTTACGGTGTTGCCCCCGACCATCCCAAGGACAAATCGGTGGCGCGCGTTTTCGAGCGCATCGCCGGCGATGCGCGCCTGCGCTTCTTCGGTAACGTCGAATACGGCCGCGACCTCGTGCTGGACGATCTGCAGGCGCACTACCACCAGGTGGTGTTCGCGACCGGCGCGCAGCAGGAGCGCGCCCTGGACGTTCCCGGCGAGAGCCTGACCGGCAGCCACTCGGCCGCGGCCTTCGTCGCCTGGTACAACGGCCACCCGGACTATGCGCAGTGCCGCTTCGACCTGGGCGTGCGCGACGTGGCCGTCGTCGGCGCGGGCAACGTGGCGCTCGATGTCGCGCGCCTGCTGTGCCGGACCCCGGCCGAGCTGGAGCAGACCGACATCGCGGCCCATGCGCTCGAGGCGTTGCGGCAAAGCCGCGTCAGGAACGTATACCTGCTGGCGCGCCGGGGCCCGGCGCAGGCGGCTTTCACCCCGCGCGAGATCCGCGAGCTCGGCGAGTTGCCGGGCGCGCAGGTGAGCGCATTGCGCGAGGACCTCCTGCTCGATCCCGCGGTGCCGGGCGATGCGGACAGCGACGCCGCCAGGAACGTCGCCTGCGTGCAGGGCTACGCGAACGCGGCCCCGCGCGGCGACGGGCGGCGGGTGACGTTGCGGTTCTTCGTCTCGCCGACGGCGTTGCTCGGGAGCGCCGGCAAGGTCACCGGCGTGCGACTCGCCCGCAACGCCCCGCGGGTGAACCCGGACGGTTCGGTGCAGGTGACGAGCACCGACGCGCAGGAGACGCTGCCGGCGGGGCTGGTGTTCCGCGCTGTCGGCTACCGCGGCGAGCCGCTGGCGGGCGTCCCGTTCGATCGCCAACGGGGCACGATCGAGAACCAGCGGGGGCGGGTGACCGACGCCGGCAAGGTGCTGGCGGGCCTCTACACCGCCGGCTGGATCAAGCGTGGCCCGAGCGGCGTGATCGGCACCAACAAGACCTGTGCGCGCGACACCGTCGAGTGCATGCTGGAGGACCTCTCACTCGCCCGTCACCTGCAACCGGCGAGCCCCGATCCGCGGGCGATGGACGACTTGATCGCCGCGCGCGTCGCGGGCGTGGTTCGCTACGAGGACTGGCGTGCGATCGACGCGGCCGAAGTGCGGGCCGGCGAGGCCGTCGGGCGACCGCGCGTCAAGTTCACCGACGTGGCGGCCATGCTGGCCGTGCTCGGGCGCGACCCCGGGGGGCGGGCGAACTGAAACGCCGCGCGCGCTACAGGTACAGCGCGCTCAGCAGCCAGGTCAACACCAGCCACATGATGAGGGTCAGCGGAATACCGACCTTGAGGAACTCGGCGAAGCGGTAGTTGCCGGCGTTCATCACCAGCAGGTTGGTCTGGTAGGCCATGGGCGTGGCGTAGCTCATGTTGGCGCCGAACAGGACCGCCAGCACGAACGGCTCCGGCGGCAACCCCAGCTGCTGCGCGATGCTGACCGCGATCGGCGTGCCGATGACCGCCGCCGCGTTGTTGGAAACGGCGTTGGTGAGCAACGCCAGCAACAGCATCAGCGCGCTCAGTATGACCGTCGGCGTGGCGCCGGCGGTGAGCGCCAGGAACACGTCGGTGACGTAGCCCGTGGCGCCGGTCTCCACCAGCGCCCGCCCGAGCGCGAGGCTCGCGACGACGACGAAGAAGACCGCCGGGCTGATCGCACGGATCGCTGCGCCGACGCTCAGGCAGCGCGTCAGCAGCATGAGCGCAGCGCCGGCGGTGGCGCTGACCACGATGGGCATGACGCCGAGCGCAGCCAGTGCCACCACCGCCACCAGGATGGCGAAGGCGAGCCACGCCTTGTCGGTGTGCGGCAGGTCGACGGTCGCATCGAGAACCAGGAACTCCGCGTTGCGCTTGATCCCCTGCAGCTGCTCGCGCGCGCCCTGCACCAGCAGCACGTCGCCCGGCATGAGGGTCACGTCGTGGATCTCCTCGTGCGGCTTCCAGATGTCCTCGCCGGCGCGGTGCAGCGCGAGCACCGCCAGCTGGTAGCGGTCGAGAAACTGCGCGTAGCGAAGGTTGGCCCCGTCGAGGCGCGAGGCCGGCACCACCACGATCTCGGCCAGCTGCTGGCTTTCGGCGCGCAGCGGGTGAGCCTCGTCGACGACCTGGTCGCCGGAGTACAGCCGCGCTTTCAGGGCGCTCTCGAAAGCCTTGAGGTTCTGGGGTGTGTCGCGCACGCGCAGCCGGTCGCCGGCGCGCAACACGACGTCCGGCAGCGGTTGCACCAGCACGCCTTCGCGGCGGATCCGCGCAACGCGCATGCCGCCGGCCAGCGCCGTGGCCTCGGCCAGGGTCTTGCCGACCGCCACACTTTCTTCGCCCAGCTGCAGGCGCGCATCGAACAGGCGCGGGGAGACGTTGTCGAGACCGATGTCGCGAGCCGGCAGCAGGCGCGGTGCGATCAGCCACAGGTAGAGGATGGCCACGCAACCGGCGACGGTGGCCGGCAGCACGAAGTCGAACATTTCGAAGCGCGGCACGCCGAGATCGGCCGCGACGCTCACCACCAGCAGGTTGGTCGAGGTGCCGATGGTGGTGGCCGTGCCGCCGATGAGGGTGGCGAACCCCATCGGCATCAACACCGAGGCCGGGGACATGCTGGTGCGCAGGCTCACGCTGACCAGGATCGGCAGCAACAGCACCACGATGGGTGTGTTGTTGACGAACGCGCTCAGCACCGCGCTCACCAGCAGGGTGAGTCCGAAGGACAGGAACGGCATCGTGCTCCAGGCCCGTGCCAGCACCCGTCCGACCGGTTCCAGCGCGCCGGTGTGCACCAGGCCCTGGCCCACCACCATCAGCGCGCACACGGCGATCAGCGCCGGATGACCGAAGCCCGTGAAGAACAGTGCCGGGTCGAGGACCCGGCCGTCGACGGCCGTGTAGGGGAACACCGAGAAACCCACCGTGAGCACCGTCAGCAGGCCGAGGCCGGTGAGTTCCAGACGGTACCTGTCACGCGAGAACAGATACAGCGCCAGCGCCGTCAGGACGAGCGACGCTGCGGCATGCAGGTTGGGTATCGCGGGTGAGACGTCAGGCACGTCGAATCCGCCTGCCGGTACCGGCAGCGATGCGCAACTGGTGGATCATCGTGTCTCGCTACTGGTGACGTCGGCGCCGTCCCGGCCCGGCGGCGCATTCTACCAGCCCGGCGCAACGGACGGGCTGCGGCGTTTGCGCGTCGGCGCCGCTGTCCATGCGACGCCTCGAGGGCAGGGAAACGAGGGGCCGCAACCGAGCCGCCAGGCTCAGTGCCGGTCGGCCTCCTGGGCCGGCGCGGCCCGGCCGCGGGTCGCGACGATCTCGCGCACGATCAGGGCGGTACCGGCGAGCACGCCCGCGATGTCGGTCCAGATCGCGAGTGCGAACGCGCCGGCCGGGATCAGCGCGCACAGCCCCGCCGCCGCGAAGGCGATCCTGAGCGCCGCACCGAGCGAGCGCGTGAACTGCCCGGCGATGGCGATCGACACCAGCCACACGCCCATCACCGCGGTCAGCACTGCCAGCGTCACCGACTGCCAGGTGCCGATCAGCAGCAGGCTCGGCGAGGCGACGAACAGGAACGGCACGATGTAGGCCGTCCAGCCGAGGCGCATGGCCTCGAAACCGGTCTGCATCGGCGCGGACTTGGCGATCCCCGCGGCGGCGAACGCGGCGATCGCCACCGGCGGCGTGATCATCGACATCATGCCGAAGTAGAGCACGTAGAGGTGGGCGGCCACCGGGTTGATCCCCACCTCGACCAGCGCCGGTGCGACCAGTGCGGCGAGGATCACGTACACGCCGAGGGTCGGCAGTCCCATGCCGAGCACGACGCACACCAGCGCCGCCAGCGCGAGCAGGGTGAGCGGCTCGCCGTCGCCGAGTTGCACCAGGCCGTAGGTCAGGTTGAAGCTGAGACCGGTGATGTTGAGCACACCGATGACGATGCCCGCGGCCACGCAGATGAGAACGATGTCGATCACCGCGAAGCCGGTGCGCCACAGGGCCTGCACGACCTGCCAGGGGCGCGGCCGGCGGCCCTGGTAGCCGAACCCGAAAGCGGTGACCAGCACCGCGCCGGCGGCGGCCAGCGCGGCGCGCTCGGGCTGCCAGTTGAGCGCGAACAGCGCGTAGATCAGCACCGCGAACGACACGAAGAAGTGCCAGCCGCTCAGCACGCTGCGTGCGCGCGGGATGTCTTTCGCATCGACGCGGGCGATACCGAGCCGCGCGGCTTCGAGATCGGCCTGGATGAACAGCGCGATGTAGTACAGCAGTCCCGGCACCAGCGCCGCGGTGACGACTTCGGCGTAGGGGATCTGCAGGAACTCCGCCATCAGGAATGCCGCGGCCCCCATCACCGGCGGCATGAGTTGCCCGCCGGTGGACGCCACCGCCTCGATGGCCCCGGCCTTGTGGGCGGGGTAGCCGGCGCGCTTGATCATGGGGATGGTGACGACCCCGGTGGCGACCACGTTGGCCACCGCCGAACCGGAGATCGAGCCGAACAGCCCGGACGCCACCACCGCGATCTTCATCGACCCGCCGCGAAAACGCCCCATGCTGAGCAGCGCGGCGTCGGTGAAAAAACCCGAACCGCCGGTCACCGCCAGCAGGCTGCCGAAAAAGATGAACGTGATGACGATGGTCGCGGCCACCGCCAGCGGGATGCCGAGAATCCCGTTGACGTCGAAGGCCAGGTAACCGGCCAGCTTCTGCCAGTCCTGGGGGCGGCTCGCCAGTCGCCCGGGCACGATGTCGCCGAACAGGGCATACAGCACGAAACAGGCGACGATGACGGGCAGTGCCCACCCGGTCGCGCGGCGCAGCGCCTCCACACCCAGCACGGTGACGATGGCCCCGGGCACGTAGGCCTGCGGGGGGCGGAAGAAGATCTGGTTGACCAGGTTCGGGTAGCGGACCGCGATGTAGCCGGCGGCGACGAAGCCGAGCGCAGCGGCGACGAGGTCGTACCACGGCACCGAGTCGCGCGCCGCGCCGCGCCGCGCCGGCAAACGCAGGAAAGCCACCGGCAGCGCCAGTGCCAGCGCGCCGGCGAAAAACTGCTGGGGATAGAGCCCCAGCGACAGGTATCGCGGCAGGCCGAGCGACCAGGCGGCGGCGGCGACGGTGAGAACCGCCGCCAGGGCGCAGGCCACCGGGTGCCAGGCGGAGCGGGCCGGTGCCGGGTCGTCGCCGACGCCCGGCGCGGGCTCAGTCACCCGCGCTCACTTCCAGAGACCCACCTCGCGATAGAACCGGACCGCGCCCGGGTGGTACTCGCCCGGGGCGGTGTCGCCGACCATGTCGCGATCCGGGTCGAAGCCGTTGAACGCACCGAACACCGCGGCCATGCCCTTCTTGTTCTCGTAGAGGATCTTCGCCATGCGGTAGACGGTGTCGTCGGCGACCTTGCGGTTGGTGAACACCAGCTGCGGGTAGGCGACGTACCAGCCTTCCTCCAGCACCCCCGGCGCGCCGCGGCCGGGTGCGATCTTCACCAGGTAGCCGACCGGCCAGTGGCGTTTGATCAGGGCCGCGTTGGCGGGCGTGTTTTCGATCGACAGCGCCCGCAGGCCGCCAACCGCGGCGTCCGCCTCGCGCACCTTGCCCGCCCCGTGCGCAAAGATGAAACCGACGCTCTCGCCCGACATGAAAGCGTTGGCGCCGGCCACCACGCTCGCTACCTGTACCGGCTTGATGTCGGCCCGCGTCATGCCGGCGGTCGCGTAGTGAGCGTCGAGTTGCGGCAGGATCGTCTGCTGCGCGGTATAGCCGTCCACCATCGGCTTGCCGCGCAGGTCGGCGATGGTGCGGATGTCGGAGTCCTTGCGCACGAAGATCGCCTCGCGCAACGGCATGATCAGGCCGACCACGCGCAGGTCCGGGCTGAGGTTGCCGGCGAACCACTCGCGCCCCTCGAGCGCGTAGTTGAACTCCTGCAGGTTCGCCACGCCGAACTCGATCTCGTTGGCGTTGACCAGCGGCAGGTACTGGTTGGGGCTGGTGGCCGGCTGGATGGTGGCGTTGAGCCCGTTCTCGTTGGCGACCTTGGCCACCGCCGAGCCGATGTTGTGGAACAGCGACCCGGGGTTGGACGTGGCGATACCGACCGGCTGCGCCAGGGCCGCGCCGGCCAGCGCCAGCGTCAGACCCGTCGCACCCAGCAACCGCGTGCCCGTCGATCCTAACCTTTTCATGCAATGTTCCTCCTCGATAAAGCCGCGCCGTCGTCGCAGCCGGGGACGCCCCTTGTCGAAGCGGGCCGCCTGCGCCGGCTGCGCTCGTCCCTGGCAGGATGGACGAGTACCGTCCGGTACCCGTTCGGTCGCGCGCGGTGCTGCTGCACGGCACACGCCCGGCGTCTATGGTCGTCGATTTGCGTGACGACATCCACGGGCAGCACTCAGCGGCGCGCCGCGCGGAACGCCGCCGCTGCTCAGGGTTGCGGCACCTTGCGCAGGTAGTCGCCGGAGACGAACCCGGTGGCACCGTCGCTGAAGCGGACCTCGTACCAGCCGTCGCGCTCGTCGAACACGGCCACGCGTCGACCCTGCGGGAGCAGGCCGAGCTTCTCGAAATCGGTCGACGGCCCGGTGCGGATGTTGACGTTGGCGGTGGCGACGTAGAGCGTGCCGCCGCTCGCCAGCGTCTGGCGGGCCTGGCCGACCCGTACCGCGGCGCGCGACTCGAACCAGTACACGAACTCGGCGTCCAGGGTTGCGGCCGTGCGACCCAGGGTGGTCTCGACCAGGCGCAGGGCGCGCTCGCGCGCTCCTTCGCCCGGGGCTTCGAGCCCCCGGTCCCGGATCGCGCGAAACACCGCCGGCAGCTCGCCCCGCTGCTCCAGCTGCAGCAGGAAATAGCGCGCCATGGCCATCATTGCCGCCTGGCGCTGGCCCTCGATGCGCCCGTAGAACTCGTGGATGTCGGTCTCGCGCCGGCCGACCGCGCGCACCTGGCGCGGGTCGTCGAACAGGAACCACTCGCTGCGGATCAGGTCCGCCACGCTCGGGCGATGGTCCCACAGTTCCTCCAGCACCTTGCGTCGCCAGTTCTCCAGTCCGAAGTAGTTGTCGCCGTTGCGCCCCGAGACCTCGTAGAGTGAAGCGATGCCCTCGTCGAGCCATTGCGGGATGTCGCCGAAATCGGCGCGCACCAGCAGGTGGAACAGCTCGTGCAGCACCGTGCCGACGGCGGTGCCGGCAACCGCCGCCACCACGCTGGCGTCGTCGACGAAGGTGTAGCCCACCGTGGCCTCGCTGACGTCCAGCCCGTGCAGTCGCTCGGCGAGCCCGCGCACCGCGTAGTGGCTCTCGACCAGGTACACGGTCACGAAATGCGCCGGCGGCGTGACGTCGTAGCTCGTACCCAGGAACCGCAGGTAGCGCGACAGGGTCTGGCCGATCGACGCCAGCTGGCCGGCTTCGTGCCCGGCTTCGGAGATCAGCAGGAACGGGCCGTGCACGGCCGCGCGCCCGCGCGGTGAGAGTTCTTTCGCCACCGCCAGCGCGCGGTCCGGCTCGCCGAGCGGCACCAGGCGGGCGGTCATGTCTTCGCGGGCCATGGCACGCGTGCGACGGATGGGGTAGGAGGCGACCGGCTGGTTCTCGCGCTCGGCCCAGTAGAAGGTCTTGCCGTAGCCGGTCATGCCGGCTGCGCGTTCCTCGACGATGCGGCCGATGTCGGTGGCGACGCGCTGCGCGGCCGCGCGGCAGAGGTCGCGCTCGCCCCTGACCAGCGACCGGCTCTCGTAGGTCAGCGCATAGGCGTAGAGCATCCAGTCGAGCACGCCGTGGCCCCACTCGACGCGCTCGGGGATGCGGCAACCGCTGGTGCCGAGCATGAAGTCGACGTCCGGACGCCGGCCGTAGGGCAGGGCGCGGTACTCGAGCAGGGTTTCGTGCGCGAAGCGGTAGCGGCCGTCCTGCCAGGCCTGGCGCCCGAGGTCGTACAGCGGCTGGCCGAACGCGGTGGCCGAGAGCGCAACCCAGAGCGTGGCGCCGCGCCACACGGCCCGGGTCGCGCGGTGCGCCGCCGTTGCCGGGCGCCGGCGCGGCGCGGGCCTACTGGCCGAACAGTGCTTCTTCACGGCGGCGAATCTCCTTTTCGTTGGCGGGCGGCGGTGCGTCGGGGTCGATTTCCACCGGCAGGGTGCCGCCCGGCGGTGGCAGCGGGCGGGCCGCGTCGACGAGATAGATGTTGACGTCGCGCGTCTCGACCTCGAACGGCACCCAGATGGTGAGCGCCATCAGTGCCGCGCCGAGCACCGCCAGCACCAGCCCCGGCGAGGAGGTTTCCAACGCGCCCTTGGCACCCTGCGTTTCGAGCTGCAGGCGCGTCGCGGGCTCGCTGAGGCGACCGAGGATGAACGCCGCCCCGACCAGCGCCAGCAGCATGCCGGTGATGAAGCCGAGCTGGCGCGTCCACAGGCGGGCGAGCATGGTGGCGCTCGCCTGGTGGTAACGCCGTTGCAGCGCGTCGGCCTCGAGCGTGGCGCGGACCTTGAGCGTCAGGTAGTCGAGGCTGCGCAGGGCCTGCTCGCCGGCGCTTTTCTCGTACTCGGCGAGCCTCGCCGGGAGGTCCGAGGGCCGGTGCTCGAGACGCTCGTAGAGACCGCGCAGTTCCACGACGCTGACCACGGCGAAGAACAGCGCCGCGAGCACCAGCAGGGAGGCCATCAGCGGCAGCAGCCTGTTTTGCCAGGAGACCCGCTGGCTTTCTCCGCTCCGGGCGTCGTCGTTCATGCGCGAGCCGCTCCACGATGGTGCGGCGAAAAATAGCACAAGCGACCCGGGCGGGGCAGGGGCGGTCGCGATGCGCGGGCGCCAGGCCGCTCGGGCGGTGCCGCGACGGTCGTGGACGAGGCGATCCCTGCGCGACCGGGGAGCGTTCGCCGCGGGCTGTGGCCCGCAAGGGTCTGGCGTCGTCAGTACTCGGGCCGATCCCCGTCGAACGGGGACCGGCAAGATGCGCAGCCCGTGCCCCGCGTGAGCCGATTCGCCCGAACGCCGTTGCCGGCGCGTGTTAGATTTACCGGGTGCGGTCCGCGACAGGTTCGGGCCCGAGCCAACGACCACGAGCGCCGCCGGCGGGGGGCAGCATGAGATCGATTTCACTGTGCAGGTCCGCTCGCGCCTTCGCGGCCGGCGTGGCGCTCGCCTGGCCGCTGTGGGCGAGCGCCGCCGGTCCCACCGTGGCCGTGCTGTCGTTCGACACCCGCGGCACCAAGGTTCTCGTCAACCCGGGCCACGTGTTGGTGGTGGGCGACGTCGACGTGACCACGCGGCGCTTGAGCGACGACCTGATCGTGTCGCTGACCCGCAGCGGGCGGTTCACGGTCGTGGAACGCGACCGGGTCGCGGCACTGGAGAACGAAGCGTCGCTGATCGATACCGCCGCCGGCGATGCGGTGCTGCGCCTCGGCTCGCGCCTCGGGGCCGAGTACCTGCTGACCGGGCGCATCGTGCAGATGCGCGCGGCGGGCGAAAAGCGCACACGCGCCTACACCGAAACGCTGGAAAGCGTGTTCACGGGCAAGATGGACGTCAGCTTCCGGTTGCTCGCCTCCCGCGGCGGCGCCGTAGCGGTGGCCGACACCGTCTCGGTGACGCACACGCGCCGCGCGGGATCCGACAGCGACTATCGCGGTGCGGATTTCGTCGCCGAGCTGCAGGCGCGTACGGTCGAGGAAATCGTCACGCGCATCGTGCACGGTGTCTTCCCCGAGAACCGCCCGGCGGGCGGCGAGCCCGCAACGCCACCGGACACGCGCCGGGGCGCGGCGCCGACGCCGGGCTCGAGCGAGCAACCGATCCGGTGGTGAGCCCGGTGGGCAGCTTCGCCAGGCGCTGCGCGCCGTGCATCACGGTCTGCGCTGCCGGGCTGCTGGCGGTCGTGGCGGGTGGTTGTGCCAGCACCGCGGTGTTCACTCCCTACCCGCAGCAGATCGAGACCGTCAAGCGGCAGCTCGACAGCGGGCAATACCAGGCCGCGCAGCGGGCGCTCGACAAACACCGCGACAGCGCCGATCGCATCCTCTACCTGCTGGAGCGCGGCCGCAGCTCGCAGATCGTGCGCGAGTACCAGGCCAGCATCCCCGACTACAAGGCGGCCATCGCGGTCGCCGAAAGCAACGAGCGCAAGGCCCGCATCACCGCCACCGGCACCATGGCCAGCGGGGCCGCGATCCTGCTCAACGACAACGCCATCCCCTACGAGGAAAAACCCTACGAGCGCGTGTTCCTGCATCACTACCAGGCCCTCAACTACCTGTTCACGGGCGACCTCGAGGCGGCGACGGTCGAGGTGCGCCGCGCCAACGAGCACCAGGAACTGGCGCTCGCCGAGCACGCCGAGGAGGTGGACAAGGGCCTTGCCAGGCAGCGCGAGGCAATGGCGGGCAACGGCGGTTTCATGGACGCGTTCTCGCAGGTGAGCGAGGTCGCCCGGCGGGTCAAGAACTCGTTCCAGAACGCCTACACGTTTTACGTCTCCGGGGTCATCTGGGAGATCGCCGGGCAGCCCAACGACGCCTACATCGACTACCGCAAGGCGCTGGAGATCTTTCCCGACAATCGCTACCTGCAGCGCGACGTGCTGCGCCTTGCGCGGGCCCTGTCCATGCAGGAGGACCTGGAGCTGTTCGAGAAGCGCTTCGGCGGCCAGGACGTCGGGCTCGACCCCGCGCAGGGTGAGCTGATCGTGTTTTTCGACAGCGGGTACCTGCCGGCGAAGCAGGAGGTCAAGATCCCGATCTACACCTTCAGGGGCATCTACGCGGTGGCGTTCCCGACCTACCCCTACCAGTGGCGCTACACCTCCCCGCTCACGGTGACCGCGGCCGGGTCGGGCGCGCTCGGCACGACCAGCCCGATCGTGAACGTGCAGGCGCTGGCGGCGAAAGCGCTGCAGGAACAGTTGCCGGGCATGCTGACTCGCCAGGTACTGCGGGTCGCGGCCAAGGTCGAGACGACGCGACAGTCGGGCGAGCAGTTCGGGTTGCTCGGCAGCGTGGCGGCGAACATCTTCAACCTCGTCACGGAGAACGCGGACCTGCGCAGCTGGCTGACCCTGCCGAACGAGGCGCAGATCCTGCGCGCGTCGCTGCCGCCCGGTCAGCACACGTTGACGCTGCGCAACGGCGTCGCCAGCGACACGGCGACGATCGTGGTCGAGAAGCAGCGCCGCACCATCCTGAACGTGGTATTCACGGGTGGTATGATGCGTGTTTCGTCTGTTGTTCTATGATTCGACGCACTGGCGTAACGCCAATGAGGTGTAACGTGAAACTGATTCGCTCGCTCGCGCCGCTGGCGGCGGCGCTGTGGTTGGCGGGCTGCGCGACGTCGGGAATGGAGGCCACGGGCACGCCGGGCGCCGATCCCGAGTTCGCCAAGCACCTGGTCATCCACAACGAATCGCTGGCCAACAACGTGATCATCCGGGACATGCGCACGCGCCTCAACGGCGGGCTGCTGGAGGTCAACGTCGTGCTGGCCAACCTGACGTCGACCGACAAGCGCATCCAGTATCGCTTCTCCTGGTTCGACGATGCCGACTTCGAAGTGGAAGCCGGGTCGGGCGCCTGGACGCCGCTGTTGCTGAACGGCTTCGGCCAGAAGGGCATGCGGGCGCTGGCCCCCAACCCGACGGTAACGACGTACAAGGTCAACGTGAGGGAACTGTAATGTTGCGATTTGTTAACTATCTCGGCCTGGCCGTGGTCGGTACCGCGCTGGCAGGTGGTGTCACGGGGTGTTCCAGTACCGTTCGCTACGGCGACGCGGGGGCGGTCGAAACCACGACCACCGGTTTCGGCTCCACCGATCTGCAGCAGATCGCGACCAAGATGGTGGACTCGCTGCTGTCGTTTCCGCCGATCGTCCAGGTGACGGCCGATCGCCGACCGGTCATGTTCGTCGACACCGTCAAGAACAAGACCTCGGAGCACATCGACACCGAGTCGGTCACCGACACGATCTCCACGCGCCTGCTGCGCTCGGGCAAGTTCCGCTTCGTCGACATGACCAAGGTGGCGGCGCTGGAGAAACAACTCGACTACCAGAACGAGAGCGGCAACGTCAGCGATGCCACTGCGGCGCGGCGCGGCCAGCAGGTCGGTGCCGAGTACATGATGTACGGCAACCTGTCGAGCATCGTCAAGCGCGATTCCGGCGACAAGGACGTGTACTACAAGTTCACGTTGAAACTGCTGCACGTGCAGACGGGGATCGTGGAGTGGGCCGACGAGCAGGAGATCCGCAAGACGGCCAAGAAGTCCCTGTTCGGCATCTAGCGAGAGCGCGGCTGCGCCCTTGCGCGGTGTTCCCGTGGCGTCGCCACGGGAACCCGCGGTGCCATGCAACACCGATCACGAGCGAGAACCGATCATGAACCGTACCCTGCAATTGCTGACGCTGGCCCTGTTGCCTCTGTTGACCGCCGCGGTGTCGGCGCAGACGGTTTCGAGCGACATCCGCGTGTCCCGCCCCGGGGCCGGCGGCGGCAGCTTCTATGTCGGCGGTGCCGCCGGGTTGGCGAGCTACGACGACACCGACGACTCCGATGTCGGGTTCAGCCTGTTCGGCGGCTACGCCTTCACCGAAGTGCTGGCTGCCGAGTTGGGCTTCCAGGACTACGGCGAGGCCGAGGGCGACGGCGCCTCGCTCGAGGTCTCGGCGATCTACCTGAGCCTGGTCGCCACGGCCAGCCTGCGCTCGGACGCGGGGCTGTTCGGCAAGCTCGGCATTCTCGAGTGGGACAGCGATTCGCGCGTTGCCAACGCGTCGAGCAGCGATTCGGGCAGCGAGGCCTTCGTCGGCTTCGGTGGCAACTACGCGATCGGCGCCCGCTCGCTGCTGCGCTTCGAGATCGACTTCATCCCGGTCGAGGACGAGGACATCGTTTTCTACAACGTCGGGTTCGTGCAGCGCTTCTAGTCGCCCGACCAGCATCGCAGCCACGACGGGTGGTCGGGGTGGGCACGCTCGATGGCGATGGACATGGATAACGAGAGCGCCGGCATACGCGTTGCCGCCGGCAGCATTCGCGAGGCGGACGACGAAACGCTCGCCTTTGCCGCCCAGCTCGGGCTGTCCGGCGTCATCCTGAACACGCCGCCGCTGAGCGGCCAGGCGCCCTACGGCTCGATGCAGTCCCTGGGCACCGCCTACTGGCGCAACCCGGGCGATACCGGCGTGCCGGTCCGCTGGGACTACCTGGAGCTGCTGCACCTGCGCAAGCGCATCGAGTCGTTCGGCCTGCGCCTCGAGGCGATCGAGAACGTGCCCATTCACTTCTACGAGCAATGCCTGATCGGTGGCCCGGGGCGTGACGAGCAGATCGAGAACTACCGCGCCACGGTGCGCGCGCTGGGGCGCGCCGGCATCCCCCTGCTCGGTTATCACTGGATGGCCAACCGCGTCTGGCGCACGGCGAAGCACGAGCGCACGCGCGGCGGCGCGCAGGTGTCGAGCTTCGACTACGAACTCGCCCGCGCGGCGCCCGATACCTTCCCGGTGCGCCTGTCGGAGGACGAGGTGTGGGCCAACTATCGTTACTTCATCGAAGCGGTCCTGCCCGTCGCCGAGGAGGAGGGCGTGGTGCTCGCGTTGCACCCGGACGATCCGCCGGTGCCCGCCCTGGGGGGCGTGGCGCGCGTGTTTCGCAACCTCGCCGGGTTTCGCCGGGCGCTGGAGGAGATCGCGCCGAGCGCTTTCCACCAGCTCGATTTCTGCATGGGGACCTGGGCCGAGATGGGCGTGGAGGAGATGCTGGCGGGCCTGAGGCACTTCCTCGCCGAACGGCGCATTGCCTATATCCACTTTCGCAACGTGCGCGGCACGGTGCCGCGCTTCGAGGAGACCTTCATCGACGACGGCGACGTCGACGTGGTGGCGGTGATGCGGTTGCTGGTGCGCGAGCGCTTCGACGGCATCCTGATCGACGATCATGTCCCGCACATGGTCGGCGACAGCGAGTGGATGCACCGGGGCCGCGCCTACGCCATGGGCTACATCAGGGGGCTGCTGCGGGCGGTGCAGGCGATCGAGGGAACGGCGTAGTCGGGCGCGCGATTCGCGCGCGTCGGGCCGCGCAATCCGCGGTGCCCCGGTAACGTGTGCACCCAAGACGAACGCGGGAAACGGTGACGCAGCAGCCTCACGACCCCGAAACACTCCGCGACGCCTACGTCGCGACGCTCTACGAGGTCGACCTCGAGGGGCAGCGTGTCGTGCTGCGCGTCGGGCATCGTGTCGCGGCGGCGTTGCAGCGGGCGTTGCGCTCGCGCGGCGCCGCGAGCGCGGCCTTCGTTACGGCATGGAATCCGGGCAGCACGGTGCTGAACGTCAGCGAGAACCGGCAGCGCCAGCGTGCGTTGTGCGAAGCGCTGGCCGAGGCGGGGTTCGACTGGCTCGAAGGCCGCGGCGTCGACCCGGGCGGGCGGTGGCTCGCCGAGCACAGTGTGCTGATCGCCGGCATCGAGCGCGAGCGGGCCAACGCGCTGGCCGAAACGTTCGGCCAGAACGCCTGGCTGTGGGTCGCGATCGACGAGCCCGTCCGACTGGTGTTCACCGCGCATTGGCACCGGCGGGCGGGTGCCTAGCAGGAAGCCTGCGGTGGGCCGTCGCGCCGCTCGCTACTCCTCGGGTTCCTTGTGGGCGATGCCCTGGTGGCAGTCGATGCAGGTTTCGTCCTTCTCGCGCATGCGCTCGGCGTCGTGGCGGCGGCGCGCGCTCTTGTCCTGCAGCTCGAGGTTCATCGACTCGAGCGAGTGGCAGTTGCGGCACTCGCGCGAGTCCGTGGCCTTCATCGACGCCCACACCCGTTTGGCCATCGTCAGGCGCTGGGCCTCGAACTTTTCAGGCGTGTCGATCGTCCCCATCACCTTGTGATACAGCTCGTTGCTCGCGCGGATCTTGCGCACCACCTTGTGCACCCATTCGCGCGGCACGTGACAGTCCGGGCAGGTGGCGCGCACGCCGCTGCGATTGTTGTAGTGGCTGGTCTGCTTGTATTCCTCGTAGACGAAGTCGCGCATCTCGTGGCATGAGATACAGAACGCCTCGGTGTTGGTCAGCTCCAGCGACCAGTTGAAACCGCCCCAGGCGACCACGCCGGCGGCGAAGAACAGCAGCGCGCCGAGCGGGATGCCGAGCAGCCAGCGTGATTTCGGGCGGCGCCAGAGCCGCGCCCAGCGCCCGGTCTGATCGTCGTCGGTCATGGCTGGTCTCCGCGGCTGTTGCGGGCTTCGGGTGGTGTCGGAGCGGCGTCTACTGCAAGCTGCCGTAGTAGTGGATCAACGCCTCGACGTCGGCGGCGTCCAGCTTGTCCATCTTCGGCTGCATCTTTTTCGGCATCGAGCGTTTGCCGCTGGCGTATTCGCTGAAGGCGTGCTCGAGGTACTTCATCCACTGCCCGCCGAGGATGCCGGCGTCGTCTTCGGCCACGGTGCCACCGTCCTCGTGGCACTTTTCGCATTCGTCGTCGTGGATTTTCGCGCCCCGGGCCGCCTTGGCCGCATCGAAGGTCTGCTTGCGGGGGACGAACTCGCGCGCGGCGAAGAACTTGGCCGCCGCCTCGGTATCGGCCTCGCCGAGCTTGTCGGCGATCGCCTTCATGTCGGTCGGCGCACGGCTTGTGTCGCCGTGGCGGTACTTGGACTCGGTCGCGGGTCGCTCCCCCTCCCGGTAGGCGATCATCGAGTCGATGATGTACTGCGCCGAGTAGCCTGCGATGACCGGCACGTCCGGCTCGGTGCTGAGGCCGTCCTGGCCATGGCAGTCCATGCAGCCGCGGGCGATGTCCTCGGCCGCGGCGAGCGCACCGCCAAGGGCCAACAAGCCTGCGGCCACTACCAGCGACAGGGAGCGCGTCGACATTGCAGTACTCCTCCTGTGGTGGGGTCGCCCTGCGTGCGATGGCTCGAGCGACCAAGACGATCTTCTCGGCACGCAGGATAAGACCGGGTGGCCCGGTCAACGGTTGATCCAGATCATGCAAGTCACGCGTCGGGTACTTGGCCGGCGATTGATCCAAGTCAGTGCGCTAGTGCGGCCGTCTGGCCGAAAGTAACGCGGGGGGAAGAACAACCACTCAGAGGGGGTTGGCGATGACCAACAATGACGTTCTGCTGCGGGCGCTGTTCGCGATTGCGACCTTCGCCCTCACCCTGACGGGCTGCGACGACGGCAGCGATGGGGAGCGTGGCCCGGCGGGACCGCGCGGTGCGGGCGCAGCCACCGAACTGGCCATGACGATCAGCAAGGTAACGGTGGCCAGCGCGCCGGTGGTCGAGTTCAGGGTCACCGACCAGGACGGCTTCGGCGTCGATCGCCTGAGCACCGACGACCTGCGATTCACCATCGCCAAGCTCGTGCCCGGCTCGCCGAGCCCCAACTGGCAGAGCTACATCGTCACCACCGCGACCTCGTCGGCCAACGGCGCCCCCGGCAACGGCCGCACCGCGGTGCAGGCGACGCGCGAGAACAGCGGCACCCTGGTGGATCGAGGCGACGGCGAGTACCGCTACACGTTCGCCACCGATGTCGCCAACGTCACCTGTCCGGCGCCGTGCGTGGACGCTTTCGGCAACGCCCTCGACCTGAGTTTCGACGCCCAGCTGACCCACCGGGTCGGTATCCAGACCCGCGGCGACCTGCCGGCGGTCAACGCCGTGTACACCTTCCGCCCGTCGGACGGCGCCACCACGGGGATCGCCAGCCGCGAGATCGTCAAGACCTCGCGCTGCAACAACTGCCACGACCGCCTCGAGGCGCACGACGCGCGCATCGAGGTGAAATACTGCGTGACCTGCCACAACCCCGGCTCGGTCGATCCGGACAGCATCGATCCGGCCAAGGACAACTCGCCCGGGCTGGCGCACTCGGCCGTGCGCAGCAGCGGCGCGGTGGACTTCAAGATCATGATCCACAAGATCCACCGCGGCGAGTTCCTGCCGAGCGTGGAACGCGGCCCGGACTTCGTCGAGGGCAACGGCGACGATGGCACGGGCGAGTACGCCATCTGGGGCTACCGCAACACCAAGCACGACTTCTCCGACATCGTCTTTCCCCAGGACATCCGCAACTGCTCGACCTGCCACGGCGATTCCGACCCCGAGACGCCGCAGGGCGGCAACTGGGAGAGCGCACCGAGCATCGAGGCCTGCGGGTCGTGCCACGACCACATCAAGTTCGGCGTGCAGGGCCGCAACGAGTTCAACCCCTCGGCAGATGTCGACGGGCATCCCGGCGGCGTCATGACCGACAACAGCACCTGCGTGAACTGCCACACCAACGGCATCATCGCCGGCAGCGTGGCGTCGGATCACCAGGTGCCCGAGAAGGTCGCGGCGGCCAACTTCCAGTTCAACATCCTGTCGATCTGCGGCATTGCCGTTGTCGACGGCAGGGCGGACACCGACGGCGAGGCCGCCTGCCAGCCGGGCGGCTCACCCACGGTGACCTTCTCCGTCACCGACCCGACGGGCGCGGCCAACCATCTCCACGGCAACGCCTACGGCATCCGCAGCGCCGACGGCGACCCCGAGTTCCGCTCGCCCGCGGCAAGCCTCAACGTGCTGGCGAGCTGGAACACCGTCGACTACACCAACGCCGGTGGCAGCGGCAGCAGGCCCTCGCGCGCCAACTCGGTGAACGTGAGGAACTCCGGTTCGGTCGTGTTCAGCGGTAACGGTACCTACACCGTGACGATGCCGGCGCTGCCGGACGGTACGGTCACCGCCGCCAACCCCGCCGGGATCAGCGCGTCGGGCACCGGCGTGGTCGCGATCGAGGGCCACCCGGCGGGGGCGGGCGTGGACGGCGTGTTCCAGACGGAGAACCCGTCGGACGACGTGCGCGCCACGGTCAAGGCCGTGGTGGCCTACTTCGGCATCGACGACGGTGAACCGGTGCCGCGGCGCGAGGTGGTGGACATCGTCGCCAAGTGCGATCGCTGTCACGACGTGCTGAGCCTGCACGGCAACAACCGCAGCGACGAGGCACAGCTGTGCGTGATGTGCCACAACCCGAGCGGCACCGACTACGCGCGCCGCCCGCGCGACGGAGACGGCCTGCCGACCGGCGGCAGCGACGGCAAGCCCGAGGAGTCGATCGACTTCCGGCGCCTGATCCACGCCGTGCACGCGGCGGCGTCCTCGAACTCCGACGGTACGCTGACGCACGGCTTCCGCGAGAAAGGCATCGTGGTGTACGGTTTCCGCGGTAGCATCCACGACTACTCCGAGGTGCGCTTCCCCGGCGACCTCACCAAGTGCGAGACCTGCCATGAGCCCGACACCTACAAGCTCATGGACCGCACGGCCGAGGGCGGCGCGAACTGGGCGGAGCCGGCCCAGAACGGTATCCAGGGCAGCACCGTCAACAGCGTCCCGCCGGGCCTGACCGACCCCGACCCGGGCAACCCGCCGACGTTGGCGGAACTGGTGACGGCCAGCGTGGCCGACCCCACGGACGACCTCAAGATCTCGCCGACCGCGGCGGTGTGTTCCTCGTGCCACGACGGCACGCTCGCCGAAGAGCACATGAAGCTCAACGGTGCGTTGTTCGGCGTTACCCAGGCGGCGATCGAGGCCAACGTCGAGACCTGTGCGGTGTGCCATGGTCCCGGCAAGATCGCGAGCGTCGAACTGGTGCACTCGAGCGGGTTCGGAGAGGACATCCCCTGAGCAGCGTACGCTAGGCTCCCGGCGTGCGGCGACGGTGTTTTTCCACCGTCGCCGCGCGTCGCGTCGGTGAAGCGGCGATGCGTGCGCCGTCGATGCAGCCACGCGTTTCGCGAGAGCGGTAGATGCACAAAAAACAGCCGATGCGCCTGCTGGTCGTCATGGCGGCGCTTGCCGGGTTGGCGGGCGTTGCCGGCTCGCACGCCCAATCGGAACCGCAAGACGCGCAGACGCCGCGCGAGTATTCCGATCGCGGCGCCGATACCTGCCTGCGCTGTCACGACGAGGACTCCGAGTTCCCGGTGCTGCCGATCTTCGCCACCCGCCATGCGCAGCCCGCCGACGGGCGCACGCCCTTCGCCGGGCTGCAGTGCGAGGCCTGCCACGGGCCGGTCGGCGAGCATGGCAAGCGCAAGCTGCGCGACGGCGAGATTCGCCAGCCCATGCTCTACTTCGGCGCCTCACGTCCCGACGACCCGGCGGCGGAGAACGGTATCTGCCTCGACTGCCACACGCGCGGGGCGCGCATCGGCTGGCACGGCAGCGCCCACGAGGGGGCCGACGTCGCCTGTGCGAACTGCCACCGCATCCACGTCACCGCCGACCCGGTGCTTGCGCGCACCAAGCAGGACGACGTGTGCTACGCCTGCCACCGCCGCGCCCGCGCCGATTTCCACAAGCCCTCGGCGCACCCGGTGCGTTTCGGGCACCTGGCCTGCAGCGATTGCCACGACCCGCACGGCGCCATGACCGACGACCTGCTGGCACGGCCGACGCTCAACCAGACCTGCTACGCCTGCCACGCGGACAAGCGCGGGCCGTTCCTGTGGGAGCACGCGCCGGTCGCCGAGGATTGCGCGCTGTGCCACGCACCGCACGGCTCGGTGCACCCGGCGCTGCTGGTACGCCGCCCGCCGCTGCTGTGCCAGCAGTGTCATTCGCAACGCGGCCATCCCAGTGTGCCCCACGGTCCGGCCGGCGTCGTGGGCGGCGGCGGTTCGCCCTCGGCGTTCCTGCTGGGCGCCGCTTGCCTCAACTGCCACTCGCAGGTGCACGGGTCCAACCATCCCTCCGGCGTGAAACTGATGAGGTAGCGAAGCATGCGGTACCCGCTTGGCAAGGCCGGGATCTCGGTAGCGCTGTCCGTAGCGAGTGGCATGGCGCTGGCCCAGGCACCGGACACCCCCGAGAGTGCACAGCCGGACGCGGCCGAGTCCGCCGCCTCCGCGCCGGCTGCGGTAGACACGTCCGGCTGGCGCTGCAAGTTCTGCGAGTTCGAGACCGGTGTCGACGCGACCGTCTCCGTCGCCGGCGGGCAGATCTCCCGCGACTCGGCCAGGTTCGGCGAGTACACCGGTTACGACGAGGAGGGCGTGTTCGCGCTGGTCGGCGCCAGTGCGCGCTGGCGTGGCGAGGAGGCCGGCTATCTCGACCTGAGCGTGACCGACTTTTCCCTCGACCCGGGCCCGTTCGCGCCGCGCACTACCGTGGACATCGAGGGCGGCGTGCAGGGCAGCTACGGGCTGCGCCTGCGCTACGACGAGATTCCGCACCTGCTCTCGGACAGCGCCAGGACGCCATACGTGGGCAGCGGGGGTGCCGACCTCGACCTGCCGGCCGGCTGGGTGACGGCGGGCAGCACCGCCGGGATGAGCGCGCTTGCCTCGAGCCTGCGCGGCGTCGATCTCGACACCGAGCGCAGGCGCGCCGAGATCGGGGTTCGGCTGATCGCCACCAAGTTCTGGGACTTCGGCGTCGACGTGCGCAGGGAGACGACGGAAGGCCGCCGGCGCACGGCCGGTGCCTTCCTGTTCAACGCCGCGCAACTGGTCCAGCCGATCGACTATGAAACGCGCGAAGTCGAGGCGTTCGCCGGCTATTCGCGCGAACGCTGGCAGCTGCGCCTGGCCTACCTCGGGTCGGCCTTCGAGAACGCCGACCCGGCGCTCAGCTGGGAGAACCCGTTCACGCCGCTGGTGGCGGGCGCCGACGAGGGTGAGCTGGCGTTGCCACCCGACAACGAGTTCCACCAGCTGCGGGTCTCGGCCGGCTATGAGCTGAGCAAGGCGACCCGCCTCAGCGGCGATCTCGCCGTCGGGCGCATGGAGCAGAACGCGGACTTTCTCGCGCCGACCACCAACGACGGCCTCGGTGTCGCGGCGCTGCCGCGCGATTCGCTGGACGGGCGGGTGGACACGCTCAACGCCGCGCTGCGCGTGAGCTCGCGCCTGAGCGACGCACTGCGGGTGAATGCCGAGTGGCGTCGCAACGAGCGCGACAACCAGACCGCTCGGGCGAGCTTCCCGTGGGTTTCGACCGATACGCTGGTGCGCGACGCGCGCACGAATCTGCCCTACGACTACACCGAGGATGCGCTCGGCGCCAGCGCCATCTACCGGCTCGCGGGCGGTACGCGGGTCAGCGCCGGGGTCGATCGCGAGACCGTGCAGCGCAGCTTCCAGGAGGTCGAGGAAACGCGCGAGCACAGCGTCTGGGGCAAGCTCGCCGCGCGGGCGACCCGCAGCACGAGCTTCGATGTGCGCATCGCCCGGGAACGGCGCGACGGCTCGGGTTACGACCCGCTGTCGAGCACCGACCCGCCGCAGAACCCGTCGCTGCGCAAGTACAATCTCGCCGATCGCGACCGCGAGCTGATGGCCGTGCGGACTTCGACGCTGCTGGGCGACGGCGTCGATCTCGGCGTCGGCGCGAGCGTCGCCCGCGATGACTACAGCAACTCCACCGTCGGTCTCACGCGGGCCGGCGAAACCGGGCTGGACGCCGATCTCGCCGTGCAACTCGCCCCCGACACGAGCCTGCACGCGTTCGTCGTGCGCACGCAGACCGATTCGCGCCAGGCGGGCAGCAGCAGCTTCGCCGGCCCGGACTGGCTGGCGAGCACGAGCGACACCGTGGACACGGCCGGCTTCGGTGTCGAGCGCCGCGATCTTATGGGCAAGCGCCTCGACGTCGGTGTGGATTACGCCGTGTCGAACGCGCGCAGCGCGATCACCGTCGGCGGGGCGCCGTTCCCGGACCTCGAAAGCGTCCTGCACACCGTCAAGCTGTACGCCACGTACACGTTCGACGAGGGCCCCGAGCTGCACGGAGCCTGGTGGTACGAACGCTACGAGTCGAAGGACTGGGCGCTCGACGCGGTGGAGCCGGACACCCTGGCCACGGTGCTCAGCCTGGGCGAGGAGCCGCCGTCCTACAGCCTGCACGCGGTGATGGCGACTTTTCGCTACCGCTTCTGAGCGTGCAGGCCACCCGCGCCCGGCAGCGACCGGGCGCGCGCAAACGCCGCGCGTGATCGCGGTCGGGCGAACCGGCCGCCGTTCAGGTCAGCCGGCGTGCGCCGACACGGCGCGGCGGCGACAGCGCCCCCGCGCCGGGTTGGCACACTTGTCAGTCCGCCGGCAATGCCCCGCGAGGCATTGCCGCCGTGCCGCCCGGTCGGGCGGCCGCCGTCAGGTCTCTACCAGCGGTCGCCGCCGCCGCCACCACGGCTCGGCCGATCGCCGCGCGGCTTGGCCTGGTTCACCTTGATGTTGCGCCCGCCCATCGGGGTCTCGTTGAGACCCTTGATCGCGGCGTCGGCGGCCGAGTTGTCGGCCATCTCGACGAACGCGAACCCCTTGGACTGACCGCTGAACTTGTCGGTGATCACATTGACACTGGAGACTTCACCGAAAGCGGCGAACGCCTCGCGCAACTGGTCCTCGGTGGCGCTGTAGGGCAGGTTGCCCACGTAGATATTCATGATCGATCGTTCCTGTGGTGTTGCAGTAGAGAAACTGGCGGCGGAGCCGAATGCGTCCCCGCCAGCTGTTTGCCATCGCTGGCGAACCCTGTTGCCTACGCCGTGCGGCGCAGATTGCCGTTGCCCTGTCCGGGGCGATTCCTCCCGCGGCGCCGGCGTTTCGACAAGCGCGCGACCTCGCCGGACGCGCCGCGCTGCCCGGCGCCCTGCCCGGTGCCGGGGGCGCGGTGCGACACGCCTCGCCCGGACGCGCTCGTCCCGGCCGGGCGCGGCTCGCTCACCGGGGCCGACGCAGCCAGGCGCTCGAAGCGCGGCGTCGCCAGTACCGGGATGGCGTTGCCGAGCAGGCGCTCGATGTCGTGCAGCAGTTTCCGCTCGGTGCCGTCGACCAGCGACACGGCGTCGCCTTCCTCGCCCGCGCGCCCGGTGCGCCCGATGCGGTGCACGTAGGCCTGCGGCTCGTTCGGCAACTCGTAGTTGACGACGTGGGGCAGCCCGTCGATGTCGAGGCCGCGCGCGGCGATGTCGGTGGCCACCAGCACGCGTACCCGGTTGCCCTTGAAACCGGCCAGCGCGAGTGTGCGCGCGCCCTGGCTCTTGTTGCCGTGGATGGCGGCGGACTGCACGCCGGCCCGGGTCAGCTGCTGGGCCAGCCGGTTGGCGCCGTGCTTGGTGCGTGTGAACACCAGCACCTGCGACCACTGGCCGTCTTCGATCAGGTGGATGAGCAGATCGCGCTTGGCTTCGCGATCCACCCGGTAGACGTGCTGAGTCACGGTTTCCGCAGCGGTGTTGCGCTGCGCGACCTCGATCAGCGCCGGGCGCTGCAGCAGGCCGTCGGCGAGGCGCTTTATCTCGCTCGAGTAGGTCGCCGAGAACAACAGGTTCTGGCGGAGCGGCGGTAACAGCGCGAGCACCTTGCGGATGTCGTGAATGAAGCCCATGTCGAGCATCCGGTCGGCTTCGTCGAGGACCAGGATCTCCACCGCGGAGAGGTCGATAGTGCCCTGCCCGGCGTGGTCGAGCAGGCGCCCGGGCGTGGCCACGACGATGTCGACGCCGCGGCGCAACGCGGCCTTCTGGGGCGTGATCCCGACACCGCCGAAAATCACCGCCGAGCGGATTCGCAGGTGCGCGCCGTAGGTGCTCACGCTCTCCGCCACCTGGGCGGCGAGCTCGCGCGTCGGCGTCAGCACCAGCGCGCGTGGCGCCTTGCCGTCGCTCGCCGAAGCGCGCGGGCGCTCTCTCAGCAACTGCAGCATGGGCAAGGTGAACGCCGCGGTCTTGCCGGTCCCTGTCTGGGCCCCGGCGAGGACGTCGCGTCCTGCGAGGATCAGCGGGATGGCCCGGGCCTGGATCGGTGTCGGCGAGGTGTAGCTCTGCTCGGCCACGGCGCGTCGTAGTTCAGCCGCGAGGCCGAGTTGTTCGAATGGCATGTAAGACTGGTTCCTGGGTAGCGCCCACCCGCGGTTCGTGCGGCCGGTCGGGGGCAGTTGATTGGTTGTTCGAGGGGAGTCTTTGCAAGTGGGGAGAGACGACCGCGAGAACCCGGCACAGACCGGACTGCGCCGCAAGGCCGAGGAGTATAGGCGTGAAACGGCCCGCGCGGTAGGGTTTTCTTTCGGTGGAACCCGCCCGGCGCGAGCAGCGGGGTGTGCCTCACCCACGGTGCACGCACCCGGCAAGTGCGCGGCGGGGCCGGCGCGCGGGGCGATCAAAGCGATCTGGCTCCATCGATCGGCGCCGTCTGGCCGCATGCGCCAGGCGGCGGTTTGCCTATACTGCGCCGATCGAGCCAACCGCGCGGGCACGGTGAGTCCATCGCCGTCGCCGCCAACACAGGTCGCTCGCCGGCGGCGCCGCGACCCGAGATCGAGTCCGTGAGGGTAGACGCATGAAAATGACCACCGAGGAAGCCTTCGTCAAGGTGCTGCAGATGCATGGCATCGAGCACGCGTTCGGGATCATCGGTTCGGCGATGATGCCGATCTCCGACCTGTTTCCGGCCGCCGGGATCAGGTTCTGGGACTGTGCCCACGAGTGCAACGCCGGGATGAGCGCCGACGGCTACACGCGCGCGACGGGCAAGATGTCGATGGCGATCGCGCAGAACGGCCCGGGCATCACCAACTTCGTGACGCCGGTCAAGACCGCCTACTGGAACCACACGCCGCTGCTGCTCGTGACGCCGCAGGCGGCCAACAAGACCATCGAGCAGGGCGGCTTCCAGGAGATCAAGCAGATGGCGCTGTTCGCCGACATGGTCTGCTACCAGGAAGAGGTGCGCGACCCGTCGCGCATTGCCGAGGTGCTGAACCGCGTGATCGGCAAAGCCTGGCGCGGGTCGGCGCCGGCGCAGATCAACGTGCCGCGCGACTACTGGACGCAGGTGATCGATATCGAGCTGCCGCGGGTGGTGCGCCTGGAGCGCCCGCGTGGCGGCGAGGCCGCCATTGCCGAGGCGGCCAGGCTGCTGGCCGAGGCGAAGTTCCCGGTGATCCTGAACGGCGCCGGCGTGGTGCTGAGCGACGGCATCGCGGCGTCGCGCGACCTGGCGGAGCGCCTCGACGCGCCGGTGTGCTGCAACTACCAGCACAACGACGCCTTTCCGGGCTCGCACCCGCTGGCGGCG
>JBFJWO010000001.1:0-51995 GCA_041623575.1 Gammaproteobacteria bacterium | reverse complement strand
TCAGCCACGGAGCCGACAGGTCGGCATCGCACACCGGCGCGAGAACGGCGCGCGAGTTCGGCCCCGCCAGGATCAGTGTGCCGAACTCCTCGGTGCGGTCCTCGATGCGGATCGCAGTATCCGCCGGCAGGTTTCGCTCCAGCCACTCGCGGTCGTGCCACTCGGCGGTGGCGGCGGTGATCAGCCAGAACCGGTCCTGCTCCAAGCGCACCACCGACATCTCGGTCAGGATCCGCCCGCGATGGTCGGGGAAGTAGGCGAGCCCGATCCGCCCGACCCGGGCGATACGTCCCGCGACCAGGCCGCGCAGCCAGTCGACGGCACCCTCGCCGCTGACCTCGAAGCGGGAAAATCCCGGCAGGTCGAGGATCCCGGCGGCGTCGCGCACGGCCAGGCATTCCTCGCCTACCGCCGCGAACCACGGGCCCTCGCGCGCCCAGGTCGCTTGCGCCTCGAGCGAGGTCTCGTCGCCGTCGCGCGCGAACCAGGTGGCGCGCTCCCAGCCGTTGTAAGCGCCGAACTGTGCGCCCGCCTCGGCGAGACGCGTGTGCAGCGGCGACAGCCGCTTGTCCCTGCCCTCCGGCCACTGGTAGTGCGGGTAGTGCATGGCGTATTCGTGGCCGTACACCTCGATCGCCTTGCGGTGCGCATAGTCCTGGTCCGCCCACGCGGTGAAGCGCCGCGGGTCGCAGGACCACATGTCCCACTCGGTGCCGCCTTCGACTACCCATTCGGCCAGCACCTTGCCCGCGCCGCCGGCCTGCGCAATACCGAACGTGAACACGCACGCCTCGAAGGCGTTGGGCACGCCCGGCATCGGCCCGATCAGCGGGTTGCCGTCCGGTGCGTAGGGAATGGGACCGTTGATGACCTTGTTGACCCCGCCGCTGCCGAGGATCGGCACGCGCGCGACGGCATCCGCGATGTACCACTCGAGCCGATCCAGGTCGTCCGGGTAGAGCTGGAAGGCGAAGTCGTCGGGCAGCGGATCGTCCGGCGTCACCCAGTGCGCGCGGCAGCCGCGCTCGTAGGGCCCGAGGTTGAGCCCGGTCTTCTCCTGGCGCAGGTAGTAGGAGCTGTCCACGTCACGCAGCAGCGGCAGCTTGTGCCCGGTCTCGGCGGTGTAGGCCTCCAGCTCGGGGATCGGATCGGTCAGCAGGTACTGGTGCGACATGCTCACCATCGGCACGAAACGCCCGAACAGCGCGCCGACCTGCTGCGCGCGGTAGCCGGCCGCGTTGACCACGTACTCGCAGCGGATATCGCCCTGCCCCGTCTCGAGCACCCACTCGCCGTGCTCGCGCCGGGCGCCGGTCACCGCGCAGAAGCGGACGATCCGGGCGCCGAGGTCGCGCGCGCCCTTGGCCAGCGCCTGGGTGAGCTGGGCCGGGTCGATGTCCCCGTCGCAGGGGTCGTAGAGACCGCCGGCGAGGTCGTGGGTCTCGAGAAACGGGTAGCGGGACACGAGGTCCGCCACCGTGCACATCTCGACGTCCATGCCCTGGTAGCGCCCCATCCCCACCACGCGCTCGAACTCCAGCATCCGGTCCCTGGTGTGGCCGAGGCGGATCGAGCCGGTGACGTGGTAGTTCATCGGGTAGCCCACGGCCTCGCCGAGCGTGCGGTACAGCTCGGTCGAGTAGCGCTGCATGTTCATCACCGACCAGGACGCCGAGAAGGTCGGCACGTTGCCCGCCGCGTGCCAGGTGGAGCCGCTGGTCAGCTCGTCTTTCTCCAGCAACACGCAGTCGCGCCAGCCGAGTTTCGCCAGGTGATAGAGGCTCGATGCGCCGACCGCGCCGCCGCCGATGATCACGACCCGGGCCGTACCAGGCAGGTCCGCCATTCGCTCGCTCCCGCGGACCTGCCGGCCCGCCACTACCGTTGAACACCGCGGCGGGCCTTCCGCCGCAAACCGGCGGATGGTTTCACTATCGCGGCGAGATGTAAATGCGGGGGCAACGCGCGGGCACGTCCGCGCCCGGGGGCGGGGCACTCCGGCGCGCCCCGCCCGATCGGCTCAGTAGTCGAGCGTCTCCTTGGTGAACGGGGTCCCAGGCTCGCGCCCGAGCACCGTTTTCAGCACGTCGTTCATGGTCAGCGGGTCGTTGTCGAAGCCGCCGTGGCTGGTGCTGAGCGTGCGCTGCCCGCGCCCCGCGCGGCCCGTGCTGTAGGTGAAGGTGAGCGCGAGCCCGCCGGTGTCGATGTCCTTGCTGTAACGCTCCATGCCGAGCAGCGGCTCCGCCTCATCGCCCTCGAAAGCGCGCGAGACGAGGTAGAGCAGCGACTTGCGATAGATGGCGAACACCGTGTCCTCGCGTTCGAGCTTGTCGCTCAGGTTGTAGACCACCATCTGCTCGACGGTCTTGTCCTTCAGCGCGGGCCGGTAGGCGTCCTCGAACACGGACACGCTCGCCGCCGGCGCCAGCAGCGAGCAACTGCGCACGCGCCGCTCCGGCTGGCGGCGACGCATCGCCGTGAGCAGCGCCCCCTGCAGGATCGACCCGTTGCTGTGACCGACCAGGTGGATGTGCTTGGCCTTGCCCGATTTCTCGATCTCCTCGACGAACGCGTCCACCACGCGCGCGCCGTCGCCGGCGCCCTTGAAAGGCAGCGCCGCGCCGGCCTTCATCTCGCCCCACAGGGCACGCCCGCCGCGACGCACGGCCCACTCGAGCAAGCGGTCGGACCAGTCGCTGATACCGGCGGTGCGATCGGACGCGCCGCGCCCGAGGATCACGTCCTTCAGTTCCTCGCCGAGGCCCGTGTCGTACATGAAGTGATAGGGGTAGATGCGGTTGGCCTTGAAGGTGTCGCGCAATGCGGCAATGCGGCGCGCCGAATCGTCGGGGCTGTTGAGCCCGCCGTGGGCATAGAACAGGACGTGATCGTACTTGTCGCTGGCCGCCACCAGCCGCGCCGTGTTGCGCACGTCCTGCATGTTCGAGAAATACCGGCCGCTGTCGTGGAAGCGCCC
Organism: Gammaproteobacteria bacterium; assembly: GCA_041623575.1. Taxonomy (GTDB): domain Bacteria; phylum Pseudomonadota; class Gammaproteobacteria; order JAHELT01; family JAHELT01; genus JAHELT01. Next base: position 49,018 of record JBFJWO010000001.1, on the reverse strand, counting down.
GTCGTCGAGGTGCACGAAATGGCCCATGATCTCGTTGCGCGAGGGCTTCGGCGCCTCGGCCACGCCGCGCGCCGTGCGCGCCTTGGCGACGCCGGGAAAGATCTGCGGCGTCGGGCGCGCGAGTTGCACCACCCACGCGTCCTTGATGTTCTCTTTCCAGTCCTCGTAACGCCACAAGGCGATGCCGTTCTTGCCCCACTCCTTGCCCCAGGAGTTCTGCACGTAGAAACCGTCCTCGTCGTAGCCGACCAGCGCAAAGGCGTGACCGCCGGTGGCGCCCGCACGCATCGGGATCTTGCCGCTCGACACCGACGCCGCGCTCCAGCCCGAGTGCACGTCGGCGGAGCAGAACACCACCCCGGCCTCGTTCAGGGCGGAATGGAAGTCCACCACGTCGTGACGCAGGCGGTAGTAGGCGCCGATAGTGGTGTGGCGCGCCTGCTTGGCGCGCTCGACGGTCAACTGCCCGGCGCTGTTGACGCGATACGGCCACTCGGTCTCGCTGCACACGCCCATGTGCCGCCAACCCCGGATGGCACCGCGGCAGCTCGAGCCCGCATAGTCCTCGCCCGGCCATTCGTCGAACTTCCTCGCCATCTCGTAGAGCATGCGTGCGCTGACCGGCTTGTCGCCCCCCTGGCGCGTGCGCAGCAGGTTGATGACCGCGGCCAGCGCGAACCCGGTGCACGCCCCCTCCTGGCCCTGGTTGAGAACGCGCAGTTTCTCGGGGACCGGGATAGCGCGCGCCAGGGGTCGCAGGCTCGGCTGGTAGTAGAAATCGCGATCGTCGGGGATGTCGGCGCGTACGTTGAGCGGCCGGTTGTCCAGCTTGCCGGGTTTCTCGGTGTCCATCGTGCGTCACTCCTTCTCGGGTGTGTCCTGCGTGGTTGTCCTGCCTGGCGGGCGCTCAGCGCGTGGCGTCGCCGAGCGGCGACTGCGCCGCGCCGTTGCCTATACCCACTTCGAGCGCGTAGGGGTCGACGCCGTCCAGGCAGGCGACGTTGACCCCGTACTCGCGTGGATTGCTGCGCCGCTGATGGTGAGTATAGATGCCGCACACGCGGCAAAAGTAATGTTTCGCGACGCCCGTGTTCCATCGATAGAGCGTGAGACTGTCGGCGCCCTCCAGCACGCGCAGGCGATCGATCGCCACGCTCGCCATGACCGCCCCCTTGCGCCGGCACAACGAGCAGTTGCAGCGGCGCACGTTTTCCAGGCCGTCGACCAGGTCGACTTCGAAAACCACCGCGCCGCAGTGGCACGAACCGCGACGGGTCTCGGGGAGGTGTTCGCTCACTGTCTACTCCTGCGTTCGGATTTCGTGCGCGAGCGCGCGTGCGATTTCCGCGGCCAGGCGCGCATTGTGCAACACCAGCGCCTTGTTGGCCGCGAGGCTCTCGCCACCGCTCAATTCTGCCACGCGGCCCAGCACGAACGGCGTCACCGCCTTGCCGGCGACACCCTGCGCGGCCGCTTCGGCCAGTGCCCGGGCGATCACCGCCTCGCTGCGCTCGCGCGCCATGGCCAACGGCGCCGGGATCGGGTTGGCGATCACCGCGCCACCGCCCAGCCCCAGGTCCCATTGCGCGAGCAGCGCCCTGGCGATGGCCTGCGGCTCGTCGAGACGCGCCGGCGCGGCGAAGCCGCTGTCGCGGGTGTAGAAAGCCGGCAATTCGCTGCTGCGGTACACGATCACGGGCACACCGTGGGTCTCGAGGTATTCCAGCGTAAGGGCCAGGTCGAGCACGGACTTGGCGCCCGCGCACACGACCGCCACTTCGGTGCGCGCGAGTTCCTGCAGGTCCGCCGAGATGTCGAACGTGCGCTCCGCGCCGCGATGCACACCGCCGATACCGCCGGTGGCGAACACGCGTATCCCGGCAAGGCGCGCGACGATCATGGTCGCCGCCACAGTGGTCGCCCCAAGCGCGCGCTGCACGATCGCCAGCGGCAGGTCCCGGCGGCTGCACTTGAGCACCGCCGGCCCGCCACGCGCCAGGCGCTCGATCGCGGCCGTGTCGAGGCCGGCCTTGAGCCGCCCGTCGACCACCGCCACGGTGGCCGGCACCGCGCCGGCGTCGCGTACCGCCTCTTCCAGGCGCGCGGCGATCTCGGCGTTGTCGGGCCAGGGCAGGCCGTGCGCGATCAGCGTGCTCTCGAGCGCCACCACGGCGCGGCCCTCGCGGAGCGCGGCCGCCACCTCGGGTGAGAGGTCGAGGAAGGCCCCGGCGCTCATCGAGCCAGCAACCGCTCGACGCGGGCGTGGCTGAGGCCGGGGTCGTTGGCCAGTGGCGAGCCGAGGGTCAGCGCCGCGCAGGCCCGGGCGTAGTCCAGTTGCGCTTCGAGCGAGAGCCCGCGCAGCCAGGCTGCGGCGAGTCCAGCGCACAAGGCATCCCCCGCCCCGGCTTCGTTGCGGACCTCGCAGGCCAGGGCCGGGCGCGTGACGACGCGGTTGGCGTCCGCGTAGCCGAGACCGGCCGCGCCGAGGCCGACGACCACGCGCTGCACACCCGCCTCGATCAGGGCCGTTGCGCAATCGCGCCAGTCCGCCCCGGGGCGCCCGGCCAGCGCGCGGGCCTCGGGGAGGTTGAGTTTCAGGGTGTGCAGGCGCGTGCGTACGCTTCTCAGGCGCGGCGCCTTGGCCGCGGAGGTGGCGTCGGCGAACACCGGCACGGTGGCCTGCTCGAGCAGCCAGCCGAGGGTCGCCTCGGGCAGGTTGGCATCGACCAGGAGCAGGTGCGAGCCCGCGATCAGCGGCGCGATGGCGGCCAGCGCCCCCGGGTCGAGCGCGTCCAGCGTGCGCATGTCGGACACCGCCGCCAGCAGGCCGCCGGCGGCATCGTGCACGGCGAGGTAACGCGCGCTCGGCAGGCGGGCGCTGCGCAACACGGCGCCGGTGTCCACGCCCGCCTCACCGGTGCGGCGCAGCAACCACTCACCGGCCGCGTCTTCGCCCACCCGTGTCACCAGCCTCACCGTGCGGCCCAGGCGAGCCAGGTTCTCCGCCACGTTGCGGGCGACGCCGCCGGGCGCCTGCTCGATGACGCCGGGAACCGAGTCCGCGCACGCGCCCTCGGCGGTACGCCGGCCCAGCACGTCGAGATTGGCGCCGCCGACCGCGAGGGCGAAACCGGCGGCCGGCGCGGGGGGCGGGTGGTCTGGCAAGTGGCGGGCTCCGGCGGCGGCTAGAAGCGAATCCTGCCGCCCGCTGCGCCCGCGGTCAAACGCCCCGGGGCGGGCGTCAGAACCGCAGCCCGACCTCGAGGCGCACATGTTCGCTGGAGGCGTCGACTCGCAGCGAATAGTCCCGGTAGCGGCGAGGCGCGTCGCCCGGCGCGGCAGCGAGGGTCGGGCTCAGGAGACCCTCTATCAACAGCAGCACGGCGGCGTTCAGCAGCCGGCCCTGGCCGCCGCCGCTCGGCAACGCTTCCCAGGGCCGGCCGTCGCCGTCGACGGCGATGTCCGCACAGCCGTAAGGCGCATCGCACCCGGCCTGCGCGCCGCCCGCCGCGGCGAGCGCCATCGCCGCCACCAGAGTCGTTGCCCGAATTGCCGCCAGTGCCGTTTTCATCGCCCGTCCCCGTGACCGTTGCCTGCTCATACGGGGAAGCGACGGGGACGCCGAAATCCCCTCGCCGGGGGCCCACGGCCGCGCGATGAGGTCGTTGCAGCGACGGATCGGAATCTGCAGTATGCTCGCCAGCCTCCCCGCTCACGGGCCACCGCCATGACGTCGATTCCCCGAACTCTCCTGCGCCGCCGACTGCGGCGGCTGCTGACACTGGCTGCGGTCGCGCTGGCCGCCGGCTGCGGGCAGCAGGAGCCCGAGCCGCCGGCACCGGCGCCGGCCGCGGTCTTTCGATTCGCCTGGCTGGCGGAGTGTCACACGCAACTCGAGAAACGCTTCGAGCTGGAGAAACAGGCCCACCCGGGCTTCTCGGTCGAGTGGGTGGCGTTCGGGCGGTCGCTGCCGCCGACACCCACGCTCAAAGGCTACGTCGAACTGCGCAGCACCGCGCACACCAACCAGACGCTGGGCGCAGTGGCCGACGACGTCATCGCCTCGTGTTACCCGAGCAGCGTGCGCAAGCTGACCCTGCGCGACCGGCGCTTCGTCGCCAAGCTCGACCAGACGCGCGAGATCGCCGCCGGCATGGGCGCCAAACGCCTCTACTCGCGCTTGTCGGATCATCACCTGCACGTCTACTTTCCCGGGCGCCACGCCGCGGCCCCGTGACGCCGGCCCGGCGCTCGCCAGCACGCCGGAGATTGTCGATAATCGCGGCGAACCGCAGCGTGGAGCGAACATGGGCGGCGCAAGCGAAGGCAGCGACATCCGGCAACTGCAGCGCGACCTGATCGAGCGGGGCGTGAAGTACGCCTTCGCTTCCTACAGCGACCTGCACGGCGTGTGCAAGTCGAAGACCGTGCCGATCGCCCACCTCGAGCGCATGATGAACGGCTCGGAGCTGTGCACCGGCGCCGCGCTCGACGGCGTGCCGCAGGACGTGAGCGACGAGGAGGTCTCGCCGCACCCGGACCCGGCCAGCCTCATCGTGTGTCCCTGGCGTCCCGACGTCGCCTGGTTCGCGAGCGACCTGTACCTCGAGGGCGAGGCGTTCGAGCCCTGCTCGCGCCAGATCTTCAAACGCGTGCTGGCGAAAGCCGCGGCGATGGGCTATCGCTTCGACTTCGGCATCGAGCCGGAACTGTTCCTGCTGCGCGACACGGGCGACGGCAGCTTCGGGCCCATCGGCCCGCGCGACGCGCTGGCCAAGCCCGCGTACGACATCCGCAGCACGCTCGACAGTCTCGACGTGCTGGAGCAGATCGTCGATGCGCTGAACAGCGTCGGCTACGACGTCTACTCCTTCGACCACGAGGACGGCAACGGCCAGTTCGAGATCGACTTCGGCTACACCGACGGGCTGACGATGGCCGACCGTTTCGTGTTCTTCCGCCTCGCGGTGCAGGAGATCGCGCACCTCAACGGCTGCTTCGCCTCGTTCATGCCCAAGCCGTTCGGCGATCGTGCCGGCAGCGGCGCGCACTACAACATGTCGCTCGCCGACCCGCGCAACGGGCGCAACCTGTTCGAGGCGGCGGACGACCCGCGCGGCTGCCACCTCTCCGAGCTCGGCTACCTTTTCATCGGCGGCATCCTCGCCCACCTGCCGGCGCTGTGCGCGGTGGTCTCGCCCACGGTCAACAGCTACAAGCGCCTCGTCAAGGAAGGCAGCATGTCCGGTTTCACCTGGGCGCCGGTGTTCGCCTGTTTCGGCAACAACAACCGCACCAACGCCGTGCGCGTACCGCTCGGCGGCGGGCGCGTGGAGCTCAGGGCCGCCGACATTTCCAACAATCCCTACCTGGGCGGTGCACTGGCGCTGGCGGCGGGGCTGGAAGGTATCGAGCGCGGTCTCGACCCCGGTGCCCCGCACACCGAGAACATGTACCTCAAGAGCGACGAGCAGCTGGCGGAGCTCGGCGTGAGTTACCTGCCGCGCACCCTCGACGAGGCGCTCGACGCGTTCGCGGCCGACCCGCTCGCCAGGGCCGTGTTCGGCGACCTGATGTTCGACACCTACCTCGCGTTCAAGCGCCGCGAGTGGGAGGAGTACCTCAACCACGTCTCGGACTGGGAAGTGAACCGCTACCTCAGGTTCCTGTGAGCGAGGCGTACCGGCGGTTCGCGGCCGGCGACCTGGCGCTGCAGTCGGGGCAGGTACTGCACGCCGCGAGCCTCGCCTACCAGACTTACGGGGAACTCGGCGCCGCGCGCGACAACGTGATCCTGCTGCCGAGTTACTACACCGGCCAGCACCGCGGTTACGAGCCGATGATCGGTCCCGGAAAGGTCTTCGACACCCGGCGTTTCTTCGTGGTTGCGACCAACCTGTTCGGCAACGGGCTGTCCACCTCGCCGTCCAACGCCGCGCCCGGGCAACGCGGCGCGGACTTCCCGCTGGTCACGCTCTACGACAACGTCGCCTGCCAGCAACGCCTGCTGGCCGAGACCTTCGGGGTGCAGCGGCTGCGCCTGGTGGCCGGCTGGTCGATGGGCGCCGCCCAGGCCTTCCACTGGGGCGCGGCCTTCCCCGAGCACGTGGCCGCCATCCTGCCCTGGTGCGGCGCCGCGCGCTGCTCGCCGCACAACTGGCTGTTTCTCGACGGCGTCAAGTCCGCCCTGCAGGCAGACCCCGTGTACGCCGCCGGGCGTTACACCCGCCCGCCGGTTGCCGGGCTCAAGGCGTTCGCGCACGTCTATTGCGGCTGGGCTTTCTCGCAGACCTTTTTTCGCGAGGGACTGTATCGCGAGCTGGGGTACGACTCGATCGCGGCCCTGCTCGGCGCCTGGGAGCAAGACCATCTCGCCTGGGATGCCAACGACCTGCTGGCCAAGCTCGCGACGTGGCAGCAGACCGACCTCGCCCGCCACCCGGCATTCGACGGCGATTTCACGCGCGCGCTGGGCGCGATCCGCGCGCGCGCCATCGTCATGCCGTGTCGCAGCGACCTGTATTTCCCGCCCGAGGACAGCGAACGCGAAGTGGCGGCGATGCCCGACGCCGAACTGCGCGTGATCGAGTCGCACTGGGGCCATTGCGCGGGCGGTCCGGGCCGCAACGCCGCCGACATGGCGGTAATCGCCGCCGCCGCGCGCGAGTTGCTCGGCTGAGCGCAGCCGCGACGTCCCGCACGCAGACCCGTCAGGGTTTCCAGGCCACCAGCCGCAAGCCACCCAGGTTGCCGCCGCCGAACAGGCGCACGATCGCCGAGTAGAACTCGTCGAGGCCGTCGACCACGGCCGGGCCGTGCAAGGCGAGGTTGCGTTCGCGCCGCTCGCGAAACGCGGCATGGCGGGCTTCGACGAAAGCGCGCCACTCGGCGGTCATGTCGATCAGCTCGAGGCGCTCGAAACCGGCCGCCGCGAGCTGCTCGCGGTAGTCGTCGAGGCTCGGCACGTGTTCGCAGAAGACCTCGCGCGCCAGGCTCTCGCGTTCGGCGTCCGTCAGCTCGCCGCGCGCGAAGTAGTCTTCCACGTACATGCCCGCCCCGGGCGCCAGCGCCTCGTGGCAGCGCCGGTACAGGCGTTCGCGATCCGGGATGTGCAGGAACGTCAGCCAGCTCACCAGCGCATCGAAACGACCGTCGACGCCGTCGAGCACGTTGACGCAGCGGTGCTCCACCCGCGCCTCCAGCCCGCACCGCCGGGTGAGCTCGAGCCCCGTCTCGTGCAGGTCGCGCTGCAGTTCGAGCGCGGTCATGTGACAACCCGTTCGGTGACCGAGGTGGCGCGACGGCCCGCCGATCCCCGAGCCCACTTCGAGCACGCGCTGACTGCCGTCGAGCCCGAGCCGCACGATCGCCTCGTCGACGGCGGCCGTGCCGAGGTAGTGGTACTGGTCGAACTGCACCAGCTGCTCGACGTCGATGGGGTCGCCGGGACCGACGCCCAGCGCCGCCAGCTCGTTGAACACGCGCTCCACCTGGTGGTAGAGCTTCATGGTCTTGATGCGTTGCTCGTGCATGGCCCCTCACCCCGGCGGGCGCGATTCGCCCTCGTACTCGACCACGTCGATGACCGGCTCGTTCGCCGACTGCGCCGCCGTCCCCAGCCGGTATGCCTCGCGCACGGCGGCGATCGCGCGCTCCGCCTGCGAGGCGTCGGCCGCGTGCACCACGGCCAGCGGTCGGCTATCGTCGACCTCGGCCCCCTTACCGGCCAGCGAGGCGAGCCCCACGCGATGGTCGATTGCGTCCTCGGCGCGGTGCCGCCCACCGCCCAGCTCGACGACGGCGATGCCGAGCGCGCGCGTGTCGATGGCGTCCACCACGCCCGCGGCGGCGGGCGGGACATCGACCACCACCGGGGCACGGGGCAGGTGGCTGCTGCAGCGCTCCACGAAATCCGCCGGGCCGCCCAGCCCGCTCACCATGCGCCCGAAACGCTCGGCGGCACTGCCCTCGTCCAGGCAGGCCGAAAGCGCGGCGCGCGCCCGTGACTCGTCGCCGGCGAGCCCGCCCAGGCACAGCACCTGCGCGCCCAGCGCCAGCACCACTTCCCGCAACCTCGCGTCCTGGTGCTCGTTGCGCAGGAAGGCGACCGCATTGGCGACCTCCAGGGCATTGCCGGCGCAGGAGGCCAGCGGCTCGTCCATGTCGGTGATCAGCGCGCCGGTCGGCAGGCCGGCCTCGTTGGCGGTCTCCACCAGGCTGCGCGCCAGCGCCCGTGCGTCGGTGGCACGCTGCATGAACGCACCCGAACCGGTCTTGACGTCGAGCACCAGCGCGTCGAGGCCGGCGGCGAGCTTCTTCGACAGGATGGAGGCGGTGATCAGCGCAATGGACTCGACCGTCGCCGTGACGTCGCGAACGGCATAGAGCCGGCGATCCGCCGGCGCGAGGTCGTCGGTCTGGCCGATGATGGCGCAGCCCGCCTCGCCGATCGCGCGCTCGAACTCCTCGATCGACGGTTGCGAGCGGTAGCCCGGGATCGCGTCCAGCTTGTCCAGCGTGCCGCCGGTGTGGCCCAGCCCGCGCCCGGAGATCATCGGCACGCGCGCCCCGCAAGCGGCCAGCATCGGCGCCAGCATCAGCGAGACGTTGTCGCCGATACCGCCGGTCGAGTGCTTGTCGAGTACCGGGCCGAGCCCCTCACCCGCCGGCCAGGCGAGCACCCGGCCCGAATCGCGCATGGCGAGTGTCAGCGCGACGCGCTCGCGCATGGTCATGTCGCAAAAGAACACCGCCATGGCGAACGCCGCCGCCTGCCCTTCGCCGATGGACCCGTCGGCGAGGCCGGCGACGAATGCGTCGATCTGCTCGCCGTCCAGCTCGCCGCCGTCGCGCTTGAGCCGGATGATCTCCTGCGCCAGCATGCCCCGCCCCTCAGTTGCCTGCCGCGAACCCGGCGGCGAAGCGCTCGAGCAGCCGGGTCATGTCCTCCACGAGGATGCGGGCCACGCGCCCGGTGTGCTCGTGGGTGGGCGCGCTGCCCTCGATCCCGGCCGCCAGGTTGGTGATACCCGAGACGCCGGCGACGCACAGCCCGAAGCGCCGCGCCAGGATGGTCTCGGGCACCGTCGACATCCCGACCGCCTGCGCGCCGAGCACCCGCGCCATGCGGATCTCGGCCGGGGTCTCGAAGCTCGGGCCGCAGAAATACATGTACACACCCTCGGCGAGGTCGATTCGCTCCGCACGCGCGGCGGCGCGCATCCGCCGGCACAACGCCGGGTCGTAGGCGTCCGTCATGGTGACGAAGCGCTCGTCGCCGATATCGCCGGTCAGCGGATTGGTGCCGCTGAAATTGATGTGGTCGGTGATCAGCATCAGCCGCCCCTCACCGATCCGCGGGTCGACCGAGCCGGCCGCGTTGGTCAGCACCAGCGTCTCGACGCCGCGCGCGGCCAGCGCCTCCACCACCGGGCGCATGGCATCCATACGCCCGGTCTCATAGGCGTGAGCGCGTCCCTGCGCGATCAGCACCTCGCAGCCGCCCAGGCGCCCGATCACGAGTTGTCCGGCGTGCCCCGAGACCGACGGGCGCGGAAAGCCCGGGATGTCGCGATAGGACAGGCTGCGGGCGTCGCTGACGCTCGCCGCCACCGCATCGAGGCTGGAGCCGAGCACGATCGCCAGCCTCGGCCGCTGCCCCCTGCTCCAGGCGCGGATGGCGTCGACGGCGGGGCTCTTCGACATGTCTATGGCGCCTCCTCGCCGAAAGCGCGCGGCAGCAGCTCGCCGAGGGTGACCGTCTCGCTGACCCCGTCGAGCGTGCACAGGTGGACCCGCAGCGCGGGGCTGCCGAACTCGGCCAGGCGCTGGCGACAGCCCCCGCACGGCGTGCACAACGGCTTGGCCGCGGCGACCACCGCGATCTCGGCGATCTGCGCGCCGCCCGCCAGCACCATCTGGGCGATGGCCCCGGTCTCGGCGCAGCTGCCCTCGGGGTAGCTCGCGTTCTCCACGTTGCAGCCGCTGTACACGCCCCCGTCGACGGTCCGCAGCGCCGCGCCGACCGGGAACTTCGAATAGGGCGCGTGAGCCTGCTGCATCGCCGCCAGCGCCGCTCGGAACAGGTCGTCGGCCATCGCTCAGCGCTCGTCCTTGGTGTAGGGAATCCCGCCCGCCTTGGGCGGCACGGCACGGCCGACGAACCCGGCCAGCAGGATGACGGTCAGCACGTAGGGCACCGCCTGCATGAACTGCACCGGCACCTCGCCGATCCCCGGCAGCGGCACGCCCTGCAGGCGGATGGCGAGCGCGTCGAGCAGCCCGAACAGGAAGCACGCGCCCATGGCCTGCACCGGCCGCCACTTGGCGAAGATCAGCGCCGCCAGTGCGATGAATCCCTTGCCGGCGGTCATGTCGCGGATGAAACCGGCGCTCTGGCCCACCGACAGGTAGGCGCCGGCGAAACCGCACAACAACCCGCAACAGGCCACGGCGCGGTAACGCATCCAGGTCACCGAGATGCCGGCGGTATCCACCGCCGCGGGGTTCTCGCCGGTCGCGCGCAGGCGCAGCCCGAAGCGGGTGCGATAGATCACCCACCAGGTCAGCAGCACGGCGAGGTAGGCCAGGTAGACCAGCACGTTGTGCCCGGAGACGACCTCGCTGTAGAACTGCCCGATGGCCGGCACGCCCGCCGCCTGCTCGGCGCCCGGCCAGTCGAGTCCGAGCAGGCGCGCGTCGTTGGAGAGGCTCGGCGTCTGCCCGCCCTGGTGAAACCAGGTGGCGCCGAGTTGCGCCGTCAGGCCGACCGCCAGGATGTTGATCGCGACCCCGGAGACGATCTGGTTGCCGCGGTGGGTGATGCAGGCGAAACCGTGCAGCAGCGCCAGGCCGAGCGAGGCGGCGAGTGCTGCCAGCACGCCGAGCCACGCCGAACCGCTGACGCCTGCGACCGCGCCGGCGGCGAACGCCGCGCCGAGCATCTTGCCCTCGAGCCCGATGTCGAACACGCCCGAGCGTTCCGAGTAGAGCCCCGCGAGGCAGGCGAACAGCAACGGCACCGACAGGCGCAGCGCCGAATCGAGCAACAGGAACAGCGCGCCCAGCGTTTCCATTCAAGCCTCTTCCAGCAGCGCCTGGCGGGCGCGCGGCGTAAACAACCGCACCAGTCGCGGGCGAAAAAGGTTCTCCAGCGCACCGGCGAAGAAGATGATCAGCCCCTGGATCACCACCACCATGTCGCGGGTGATCTGGGGTTTCTCGAAGGCGAGTTCGGCACCCCCCTGGTAGAGGGCGCCGAACAACAGCGCCGCCAGGCAGATGCCGACCGGGTGCGAGCGCCCCATCAGCGCCACCGCGATGCCGACGAACCCGTAGCCGGCGGTGAACTCGAGGATCAGCCGGTGCTGGTTGCCCATGATCTCGTTGACGGCGAGGCTGCCGGCGAGCGCGCCGGAGATCAACATGGCGATGACCGTCAGGCGACGCGGCGACATGCCGCCGTACACCGCGGCCGTCGGATTCGCCCCGAGGGTGCGCAGCGCGTAGCCGAGCGGCGTGCGCCAGATCAACACCCACACCAGCGCACAGCAGATCAGCGCCCACACGAACGAGAGGTTCAGCGGCGAGGCCGCCGCCTGGAAGCCGAGCGCGCGCAGCACATCGTGCAGGAACGGCAGGCGCGCGCCCTCGGCAAAGGTCGCCGATTCGGGCTGCATGGAGCCCGGCGGCGACATCACGTTGACCAGCAGGTAGACCATCACCGAGGCGGCGATGAAATTGAACATGATGGTGGTGATCACCACGTGGCTGCCGCGGTAGGCCTGCAGCCAGCCGGGCAACAGCGCCCAGGCGGCGCCGAAAGCCGCCGCGCCGGCAAGCGCCAGCGGGATCAGTACGGCGAGCGGCAGGAAATCGAGGTGCAGGCAGGCCAGCGCCACCCCGAGTCCGCCGATGTAGGCCTGACCCTCCGCGCCGATGTTGAACAGCCCGGCGTGAAACGCCACCGCGAACGCGAGCCCGGTGAAGATGAAATTGGTGGTGTAGAAAAGCGTGTAGCCGATGCCTTCGCCGAAGCCGAAAGCACCGAACAGCAGCAGCTGCACCACCTCCAGCGGGTCCTCGCCGATCAGCAGCACCACCAGCCCGGACACCAGGAACGCGGCGCTGACGTTGAGCGCCGGCAACAGCACCGCGGTGACCCAGCGCGGGGCCTCGCCGAGCGGTGCGCTCACGCGCTTTCGCCCGGCGTGACGCCGGCCATCAGCATGCCGAGCTCGTTCTCCGAGACGCCGGGCGCGCACTCGCCGACGATGGCGCCGGCGAACATCACCAGGATGCGATCGGCCAGCGACTGGATCTCGTCGAGCTCGACCGACACCAGCAGGATGGCCTTGCCCGCGTCACGCAGCTCGATCAGCCGCCGGTGGATGAATTCGATCGCGCCGATGTCGACGCCGCGGGTCGGCTGGCCGACCAGCAGCAGGTCGGGGTCGTGCTCGATCTCGCGCGCGAGCACGATCTTCTGCTGGTTGCCCCCGGAGAACAGCGACGTCTTCAGGCGCGGGAAGCTCGGGCGCACGTCGAACTTCTCCATCTTGCGGGCGGTGTCCTCGATGATGGCGCGCCGGTCGAGCAGCGGGCCGCGGCGGTAGTCGCGTTCGCGGTGATAGCCGAGCAGCACGTTCTCGTTGGCCTCGAAAGGCACCACCAGGCCCATTCGGTGGCGGTCCTCGGGCACGTGCGCGACGCCCCACTCGCGCAGGCGGTAGTTGTCGCTCGCGTGCGGGTCCAGGCGGTGACCGTCGATGGTGACCGTCCCCGCGTCGAAGGGCCGCATGCCCGAGAGCGCCTGCAGCAGCTCGCTCTGACCGTTGTCGGCGACCCCGGCAATGCCGACGATCTCGCCGGCGCGCACCGTGAACGAGACGTCGTTCACGCGGGTCACGCCGTCCTCGTCGCGGATGCTCAGGTTCTCGACCTTCAGGATGTCGCGTTCGGGTGCGCGCGCGCTTTTGTCGACGCGCAGCAACACCCGCCGCCCCACCATCAGCTCGGCGAGCTTCTCCGGCGAGGCCTGCGCGGTCGCCAGGGTCTCGACCATCTCGCCGCGGCGCATGACCGACACGTTGTCGGTGATGGACATGATCTCGCGCAGCTTGTGGGTGATGAGCACCACGGTTCGCCCCTGCGTTTTCAACTGGCGCAGGATGCGGAACAGGTGGTTCGCCTCGGCCGGGGTCAGCACGCCGGTGGGCTCGTCGAGGATCAGCATGTCGGCGCCGCGAAACAGCGCCTTCAGGATCTCCAGGCGCTGCTGCTGGCCGACGGTGAGTTCTCCGACGGGCTCGTCGAGCGGCACTTCGAGGCCGTAGTCGCGCTCGAGATCGATCAACGCCTGGCGCGCGCGGGCCAGACCGTGTTTCAGGGTCAGGCCGCCTTCCGCCCCGAGCACCACGTTCTCGAGCGCGGTGAAGGTGTCGACCAGCATGAAGTGCTGGTGCACCATGCCGATGCCGGCCGCGATCGCCGCGTCGGGGCTGTCGATGGTGCGCCGCTCGCCGTTGACCCTTATCTCGCCCGAGTCGGCCTGGTAGAAGCCGTAGAGGATCGACATCAGGGTCGACTTGCCGGCGCCGTTCTCGCCGACGATGCCGTGGATGGTGCCGCGCTCGACGGCGAGCGAGATATCGCGGTTGGCGCGGACCGCGCCGAAGCTCTTGGAAATGCCCACGAGCTCGATCACGGGGGGCTGACGCTCGCCGGTCATCGCCAGCCCTCCCGCGATCGAAGTCGAACGCCCGCGGTCAGCTCAGTACGGGCACTTGGAGTCCGACATGTAGTCGTGGACCTTCACGCGCCCGGAAATGATGTCGTCTTTCGCGCGGTCGACGGCGGCCATCATCTCGCTGCTGATCAGCGGGCGGTTGTTGTCGTCGAGCGACCAGCCGACGCCGCCCTGGGCCAGGCCGAGCACTTTCACGCCGGAGGCGAACTTGTCGTCCATCGCCGCCTTGAACACGTCGTAGGCGGCCACGTCGACGCGCTTCAACATCGAGGTGAGCACCTTGCCCGGGTGCAGGTGGTTCTGGTTGGAGTCGACGCCGATGCCGAGCTTGCCCGCGTCGGCCGCGGCCTGCAGCACACCGAGGCCGGTGCCGCCGGCCGCGTGGTAGACGACGTCGGCGCCGCGCCCGAACTGCGACTTGGCCAGCTCCCCGCCTTTCACCGGGTCGGACCAGGCCGCGCCGGTGGTGCCGGTCATGTTCTGGTAGACCTCGGCGTTCGCGTTGGCCGCCTTCACGCCGCCCACGTAGCCGCAGGCGAAGCGCCGGATCAGCGGGATGTCCATACCGCCGACGAACCCGACCTTGCCGGTCTTGGAGGCCATCGCGGCGAGCACGCCCACCAGGTAGCTGCCCTCGTGCTCCTTGAACACGATGGAGGCGACGTTGGGCTTGTCGACCACCATGTCGATGATGGCGAACTTGGTGTCGGGGAACTCGCCGGCCACTTTCTCGACCGCCGCGGCGTGGGAGAACCCGACCGCGACGATCGGGCTGTAGCCGCGCCGGGCGAAGTTGCGCAACGCCTGCTCGCGCTGGCTGTCGTTCTGGATCTCGAAGTCGCGGTACTCCACGCCGGTGTCGGTCTTGAACTTCTCCGCACCGTTGTACACGCCTTCGTTGAACGACTTGTCGAACTTGCCGCCGAGGTCGTAGACCACGGCCGGCTTGATCTCCGCTGCCAGGCTCGTGCCGAGCAGCGCGAACGCGCCAAGAGTGATGCCGATCAGCTTGCGGTTCATGGGTTCCTCCGGATGTCTGCTGTTTCGTTGGTCGGCGCGGCCGTGCGGCCCCGCTGCCGCCGCGTCCACCGCGGCAGACTAGCCTGATAGGCGCGACAAGGGCAAGGATTGCGCAGGGCCCGCGGCCCTCAACGCCTGACCCCGACGTAACGGGTGAGCGGTTCGGGGTCGGCGGCCAGTTCCTCGGCCAGGGCCTCGTGGCGCACGACACCGTTTTCGAGGAACACCACCCGGCGCGCCACGCGCAGCGCCGCCTCGACTTTCTGCTCGACCAGCAGCACCGAGACGCCGCGCGACTCGAGCCCGGCGATGGTCTCGAGCAGGGTGTCGACCCGGCTCGGTTGCAGCCCCTCCGTGGGCTCGTCGAGCAGCAGCACGCGCGGGCGCGCGCAGAGCGCGCGGGCCATGGCCGCCATCTGCTGCTGCCCGCCGCTGAGCGTCCCGGCGCGCTGCTGCAGGCGCTCGCGCAGCACCGGGAACAGCTCCAGCACCCAGTCGAGCGTCTCGGGCCCGGCGCCGCGGACCAGCAACCCCATCTGCAGGTTCTCGCGCACGCTCAGGCCCGCGAACAGGCGCCGGCCCTGCGGGACATAAGCGACGCCCTGGCGCGGGACTTCGTGCGGCGGCAACGCACCGAGGTCGGTCTCACCGAGGCGGATGCGCCCGGCGTGCACGCTCACCAGCCCCAGGATGGCCTTGAGCAAGGTGGTCTTGCCTGCGCCGTTGCGCCCGAGCAGGCCCAGGACCTCGCCGTCCCCGACCTCCAGGCTCACCCCGCGCAACACCTGCACGCGACCGTAGCCGGCATCGACGCCGGCCAGGCTCAGCATCGCCCGCCCAGGTACGCGCGCTGCACCTGCGCGTCGCGTTCGATCTCGGCGGGCGCGCCTTCGGCGATCACGCGGCCCCGGTCCATCACGGTCACCACCTGCGCGAGGTCCAGCACCACCGCCATGTTGTGTTCGATCAGCAGCACGGTGACCTGCGCGGAGATCTCGCGAACGCGCTCGGACAGCGCCGCGATCTCCGCCTGCGCCAGCCCCTGGGTCGGCTCGTCCAGGATCAGCACCTCGGGCTCGAGCGCGAGCGACATGGCGACTTCCAGGAGGCGCTGGTGCCCGTACGGCAGGGCGTCGGCCCGCTGCGCGCCGGCGCCGGCGAGCCCGACCTGCGCGAGCACTTCGGCGACCCGGGCCTGCAGCGCCCGTTCGTCGAGCCACAGTTGCCCCAGCGCACCGCGGGCCAGGCGCCGCTGCGCCGCCAGCGCGACGTTCTCGAAACAACTGAGGCTGGCGTACACGCTGGTCACCTGGAAGGTGTAGACGATGCCGGCACGCGCGCGGTGCCAGGGGCGCTGGCGAGTGATGTCGCGGCCCTTGAACAGGATCTGCCCGGCGCTGGCCGGGAAGCGGCCGCTGATCAGGCTGACCAGCGTGGTCTTGCCGGCGCCGTTGGGGCCGATGATGGCGCGCACGCCGCCGCGCGGCAGGTCCAGCGACACCTCGTCCACCGCGAGCAGGCCGCCGAAGCGTTTGCTCAGACCCCGGGTGCTGAGCAGCGCCGTCACGGCAGCCAGCGCAGCCAGCGTGCGCGCACCGCACCCATGATGCCGAGCGGGAACCACAACACGAGCGCCAGCAGGCTGCCGCCCACCACGAACAGGTACGCGCTGGTCCAGCCGCTGGTGACGTCGATCAGGTAGTACATCACGCCGGTCCCGACCAGCGGCCCGAGCGTGGTCCCGGCGCCGCCCAGCAGCGTCCACAGCAGCGGGTAGATCGAGTACAGGATCGAGCCGAAGGTCGCGCCGACGTAGGAGAAGAGCAACGCGTACGCGGCGCCCGAGGCGGCGGCTATGGCCCCCGATACCACCAGCGCGAGCAGCTTGTAGGCGAAGGTGTTGTAGCCGAGCAGGCGCGTGCGCTCCTCGTTCTCGCGCACCGCCACCAGCACCCGGCCGATGGGCGAGGCGGCCAGGGCCGCGCTCACCAACAGCGCCAGCGACACCACCAGCCAGGCGCCGTTGTACTTCAGCGCCGGTTCCGAGAACGGCACGGCGGTGCCCGCGACGTTCAGCGGCGCGAGCGCGCGCGACAGCGTGAAGCCCTGGTCGCCGAACGTGATCTCGTTGAAGTAGAGGATGGTCAGGTACAGCGCCTGGGCGAACATGAGCGTGACGATCAGGAACGACACGCCGCTGGTGCGCAACGCCACCAGGCCGAACAGCGCCGCCACGACCGCCCCGGCGAGCACGCCGAGAGCCAGCGCCGGTACCGCCGTGACCTCGAAGTAGTAGACGCTCAAGCCCGTCGCGTACATGCCGGCGGCGAAGAACATGGCATGGCCGAGACTCATCAGCCCGGTGTAACCGAACAGCACGTTGTAGCCGATCGCGAACGTCGCCAGCACCATGATGCGGGCCACGTTGGTGTAGTGATAGGCGGGCAGCAGGAACTGAGCGAGGAACAACGCGGCGACGATCGCCAGGTGCAGGGCGACGACGCGTCCCAGCCGGCGGCGTGGCGCGCCGCCGTCCTCAGGCCCGGTTGTCACCGAACAGCCCGCCGGGACGGAACACCAGCACCGCCGCGACCAGCAGGGTGGCGAGGATCTTGGCCAGGGTCGGCGAGAAGAACACCGAGATCATGCCGTCGCTGATACCGATCAGGAAGGCCGCCACCACCGTGCCCTTGAGACTGCCGAGGCCCCCGATGATGACCACGATGAACGACAGCAGCAGCGGGTCGAGCCCCATCAGGTAGTGGGCCTGCTGCACCGGCACGATCAGCACGCCGGCCACCGCCGCGAGCATGGCGCCGAGCGCGAACACCGTGGCATAGACGCGGCGCACCGGCACGCCGAAGGCCTGGGCGATCTCCAGGTCCTGCTGGGTGGCGCGCATGTACAGGCCCAGGCGCGTGCGCGACATCGCGTACCAGGTCGCCAGCAGCAACGCTGCGGCAAGGCCCGCCACGATCAGCTTGTAGCCGGAATAGCCGAACCACGGGAAACTCACCCGGAAATACACCGGTGCGGCCACCGGGCGCGCTTCCGGCCCGTAGAACGTCAGCACCAGTTGCTGCACGATGTAGAGCAGGCCGATGGTCGCGACGATGGTGCTCTCGGGGTTGTAGTTCACGCGCCTCAGGATCAGCCAGTCGCTCGCGAGCGCCAGCGCGCCCACCGCCAGCGGCGCGAGCAGCAGGGCCAGGGCGAAGCCGGCGAGCGGGCTGCCCTCGAGCAGCGTCGAGCAGTACCAGGCGAGCACCGCGCCCAGCATGAAGAACTCGCCGTGAGCGACGTTGACGATGCGCATCACGCCGAACACCAGCGACAGGCCGAGCGCGGTCAGCGCCAGCACGAACGCCGTCACGGTGCCCTCGAGGAACGCGAGGAACAGGTAGGGGCCGAAGCTCATCGGGTGCGGGCGCCGGCGGGCGCCGGCGCCGGTGGTGAGCCTACAGCGGCTGTTTCGTGTAGTCCGCCTCGGGCGGGTACAGTCCGTCCTCTATGGCGGTGCGGTGCACCACGTTCAGGCGGCGATCGGCGACCCGCGAGATGAACTGCTGCCCGAAACACTGGTGCAGCGCGCCGACGAACTGCTTGCCGCCCTGCGGATGCCCCAGTCCCTCGTTGAAATAGCGAAACCCCTCCAGGGTCTCGATCAGCGCCGGGTAGTCGCGCGGGGTGCGGTAGCCGCTCGCCTCCACCGCCTCCTTGATCGCGAACAGCGTCTCCCAGCAGCCGAACATGTGCGAGTAGGTCGCCACGTCCTTGCCGTCGGCTGCGCTGGCACCGTTGGCGTCGACGCCCACCGCCCGGCGGAAGTTCGCCTCGAAGCGCGTCGGGTAGCCGTCGGCATAGCGCGGCAGCGCCTCCCACAGGTAGGTGCCGTCGAGGAAACCGAGCCCGGGGCTCGCGATGTCGACGCCCTCCAGCGAATCGATGAAGCCGAAGATCTCCGGGCGGCGCGAGCCGAAGTGCTCGCCCATCTCCTTGACGAAGGTCAACACCCCGGGACCGACCATCACGTGGTAGAGCACCTCGGTGTCCGGCGGGATGCGCGGGAAATAGCGCGTGTACGAGGACTCGGTCGGCGGGATGGCGAGGTGGGCGGTGATGGTGCCGCCGCGGCTCTCGGCGGCGGCGCTGAAGAAATCCCGGTGGTCGTAGCCGAACGCGTAGTCGGGGTAGATCATCGCCACGCGCTTGCCGAGGTTGTCCATCACCCAGCCCGCGATGGCCGTCACCTGGGCGCGCACGTCGGTGATTCCGGGCTGGAACACGTAGCGGTTGAGCTTGCCCGAGGCGACGTGATAGCCCTCGCTGACCACGAAATAGGGAATCTTCAGCTCGCCGGCGCGCGGCGCCGAGCCGATCACGACGTGCGAGAACAACGGCCCGTAGACGAAATCCACCTTGTGCTGCACGGCCAGTTTCTCGACCACCTCGGCGCCGCGCTTGGGGTCGGTGCCGTCGTCTTCGGGCACGATCTCCACCGGGCGCCCGGCGATGCCGCCGAGGTCGTTGATGAAGGCGGCCGCGGCGTTGGCGGTACGCTCGTACCAGCGCCCGTAGACCGCGCCGATGCCGGTGCGGTGCACCTGGAAGCCGATCCGGATCGGGCGGTCGCTGCCCTGCGCGTAGGCGCTGCTCGCGAGCATACCCGGCACCACGCCTCCCGCCACGCCCGCCGTGCCGCCGAGCGCGGCGCCCGCCTGCAGCAGCCGGCGCCGCGAAACGGGCGCAGCGGGTGGAGAAGGTGTCTTTGCGTTGCGGCCGGTTTTGTTCATTATGTCTCCCTCCTCGGGCGAGCGCCGCGTGACCGGTGCGGCTACCTTTTGGGCGGCTACCTATAGCATGGCTGTAAACGTCAGGACAAGGCGCGCCGGCGCGCGCCTCGCGTGCACCCTCGCGGCGCTGGCGGGAGCAGGCTTCGCAACGCCATCGTGCGCTCATACGGGTCAGCGTGCCTTCGTCCTGCTGCTGCCGACGCGCGAGTACATCGTCGGCGGCGCGCTCGTCGTGGCGTTGTCGTTTGTCCTGCTCGCGGTGCTGCCCGCCCGCTGGCCGCGAGGCGCGGCGCGCCCGCGCCCGACCGGGGTGCGCTGGCGCGACCTCGGTGCCTGGCCCGGCCGGATCGTGCTGGCGGTGCTGGCGGTGCTGGTCGCCGCCGGGTTCGCCGGGCCTCGCGATCCGCTCGCCAACCCCTTGCCGACCCTGCTCTGGTCGTGGTGGTGGATCGGCCTGACCTTCGCCCACGCGCTGCTCGGCAACCTGTGGTCCGTGCTGAGCCCGTTCCCGGCCCTGCACCGCCTGGCGAGCGTCGGGCGGCGGCCGCGAGCGCTGCTGCCCTACCCGCGCGCACTCGGCTGCTGGCCCGCCGTCGGACTGTTCGCCGCTTTCGCCTGGTTCGAGCTCGTCTACCCGGCACCGCAGGACCCGGCGCGACTCGCCGTCGCGGTGCTGTCCTACGCCGGTATCACACTGGCGGGAATGGTGCTGTTCGGGCCCCGTACCTGGCTTCGCCACGGCGAAGCCTTCCAGGTGTTCTTCACCCTCGTGTCCTGGCTGGCGCCGATCGGTCACGCCGGTGCCCGCCTGGCCTGGCACTGGCCCGGGGCCCGGCTGTTGCGCCGCCGCCCGCTTTCCGCGAGCGGCGCGGCGTTCGTGCTGATGGCGCTCGCCACCGTGTCCTTCGACGGCTTCTCCCGCTCCTTCACCTGGCTCGGCCTGCTCGGCGAGAACCCGCTGGAGTACCCGGGGCGCAGCGCGCTCGTGGTGCCGGCGACGCTCGGCCTGGCGGCGGCTTTCGCCGTGTTCGTGCTGGCCTGCGCGGCGGCATCGGCCGCGGGCAACGCGCTCGCCGGACGCCCGCCGGGCCAGGGCTACGGCAGCTTCGTCCTGTCGCTGGTGCCGATCGCGGTCGGCTATCACTTCGCGCACTACCTGCCGGCCTTCCTGGTGGACGCCCAGTACGCGCTGCGCGCGGTGTCCGATCCTTTCGGGCGCGGCTGGGACCTGTTCTCCACCGCCGACTTCGCGGTCACGACCTCGCTGCTCACCCATCACGCCTCGGTGGCACTTTTGTGGAAGGTCCAGACCGCGGCGATCGTGGTGGCGCACCTGTGCGCGGTGGTCGTCGCCCACGCCCGCTACCTGCGCGAAGCGCCGGGCGACACACGGCGCCTCGCGATGCAGTTGCCCGCGATGGCGCTGATGATCGGCTACACGGTGTTCGGCTTGTGGTTGTTATCGACGCCCACTGCGGGATAATACGGCGCCCGCCCTCGTGACCGGGGTCTGCAGCCATGATCGACGACGCGACCGACTGCCTGCTGGTGATCGACGTGCAGAACGACTTCTGCCCGGGCGGCGCGCTGGCGGTCGCCGACGGCGATGCGGTGGTGGCGGTGATCAACGGCCTCGGCGAGCGCTTCGGGCACGCGGTCCTGACCCAGGACTGGCACCCGCCGGGACACCTCTCGTTCGCCTCCAGCCATCCGGGCAAGCAACCCTTCGAGACCGCCAGCCTGGCCTACGGCGAGCAGGTGTTGTGGCCGGATCATTGCGTGCAGGGCTCGCCAGGGGCGCGCTTTCACGCCGGGTTGCGCACCGATGGGGCCGAACTGGTGATCCGCAAGGGGTTTCGCCCGGGCATCGATTCGTACTCGGCCTTCTACGAGAACGACCGGCGGACACCGACCGGACTGGCCGGCTACCTGCGCACGCGCGGCTTCGAACGCCTGTTCCTCGCCGGCCTGGCCACCGATTTCTGCGTTTCCTACTCGGCGCTGGACGCGCGCCGCGAGGGCTTCGAGGCCTGGGTGATCGACGACGCCTGCCGCGCCATCGACCTGGAGGGATCGCTCGCCGCGGCCTACGCGCAGTGGCTCGAAGCCGGGGTGCAGCGCATCGCCAGCGCGGCGTTGAGCTAGCGGCAGGTGCCGGCGCCGAGGATCTCCCCCAGTCGCCGGTGCTGCACGAACACCGCACAGCCCTGGTTGTCGGCCAGCGCCAGGTTGTCCACCCGCAGGCGCAGCGGTTCGTTGCGCCAGGCGCCGACCTCCTGCAGTGACCTGACCACGTTGAAGTTGGTCATGGTCTTGCCGTTGTTCTCGCCCGCCCTGACCTCGGTGGTGTGCTCCAGGTCGTAACGGGCGAGCCACACGCTGGCGCCGGCACGAGCATTCCCCGCCACCGTGATCTCGAGCGCCTCGCCGTCGCGGCGCGCGTCGACCGTGAGCGGTGCGGCCTCGCGTTGCAGATGGCGGATTCCCCGCCTCACGGTGCCGGCGTGCGACCCGACCGCGGCGAAGACCCCGCCGATCACCATCTGCGGCGTGTAGACGCCGCGCCGGCCCTTGAGCGCGGCGGCGGCGTAGGCTCGCTGGCGCGCGGTGTACTCGGCGCTGGAGAACGGGTCCTCCCAGTTGCCGGCGGAGCCCCAGACCAGGTCGTTCCAGTAGTCGACGTGGAATTCCAGCGCTACCACGTCCGCTCGCTCGCGGATCAGTTCGCCCAGCAGCTCGTCCGCGGGCGGACAGGAGTAGCAACCCTGGGAGGTGAACAGCTCCACCACCACCGGACGCGCCTCGCCCGCCGCCGCCACACCGGCCATGGCCAGCATCCCCGCCAGCAAGCCGGCCAGGCAAGTGATTCGACTCGACATCAATCAGCCCTCTCGTGTGTACGGCGGCGGCCGTCGAGGATCGACGCGACCGGTCACGAAGTCGCGCCGTCGTGAACCCCATTAGACGGTGCGCCGCGCGCGGAGTTCTCAGCGCCCGCGGCGTCTCTCAGTCGCCCGGCGGTGGGTCAGTCGAAACGTGAACCCCGTCACACCCGCACTGGCGCGCCGTCGACAGGGCCGTTACCGGCTCGCCAGAGCGCCCTCTGCCGGCCGGCATCGCCCGCCGCCCAGGCGCGCGGTATGTGCGTCACGTCACGTTTCAGCGCGGCGTTCTGCGCCCCCGTGGGCTTGGCACAGTCTCTGCACTGTGTAGGCCAGGCAATGATCACACTCGTTTGTTCGGAGCAGGATCGAATGAGCACCAAGACCCGTAACTTGCAACTGCTGATGCGCGCCCTTCACGACTGCGAGCTCGACGACCACCTCGTCGAGAACGTCTCCGAACGCATCGCCAAGCTGCGTGCAGCCGAAAGCGGTGCGCAAAGCGGCGTGCGCCGCGCAGTCACGCTGCCGGAGATCAGCGACGAATGAACCGCTGCCCGCCGGGAGCGGCGGGGCTCAGTAGCGCAGGGAGAAGAACAACCGCAGGCTGTCCGCGCTGATCGAGTAGGGATCTTCACCGAGCCCCTCGCCACCCGCGAAATTGCCGTAGTCGTATTCCACGACCTCGTAGGAGAGATTCAACGAGCCGTTGTTGAACCCGCCCGCGCGGTCGAACAGCTCGTAACGCAGCCGTGCCCCGAGCGTCGAGCTGGCGAACGTGCCCAGTTCCCGGTCGCGCGCGCTGAGGCTCAGCTCCTCGGCGAAGCCTTCGCCCAGGAACGACGCCTTGCCCTGCGTGTAGTAGCGGTAGTAGAGATCCACCAGCCAGCCGTTGCGCAGCTGGTTGGTGTGCTCCGCCTCCCAGGCGTGCGCGCGCACGTCCCACGAATCCCAGAAGTAGCGGTAGCCGAACAGCGTGCTCGCGCTGTCCGACCAGTTCTTGAACGCTTTCAGCGAGAGTGCGCTGCTGGCGCGATCGCCGGGTGCGGCGGCCGGATCGGCGGGGTCGAGAGCGGCTGCGTGACCTTCTTCCACGCCGGTGGCGTAACCGACGTCCATCAGCAGCGAGCGGCTCAGCACCTGCGAGAACCCCAGCGTGTAGTTGAACTGCTCGATGCTCTCTTCCAGGGTGTCGGCGCCGCCGCTGGTCGCTTCGTCGCCGCGCGCCACGCCGACCCGGAACGTCGTCTGCCCGCCGAACGCGGAGCGCGCCACACCGAGCGACAGGCCGCCCGGCTCGTGATCGCTGCCCGAGCGGGTGCGGTAGTCGAAACTCATGGTGGACTTGCCGTGCAGGTAGTCCAGGCCGAACCGGTACGGCTCGTCGTCGGCGCCGTCGTCGGCCGCCACCCAGTGGCGCGTCTCCTCGACGTCGTCCTCCGGCGCGTGGACCGCGAGCAGCATCGTTTCGGGCGCCTCGGCCCGCAGCCGCACGGCGTTGCCGACCTGCAGGCCGGGCAGCGCGTCGAACCGGAAAGCCCCTGCGTCACGTACCGGCTCGGCCACCGCGCCCGCGGCGGCCACGGCCAGTGCCGCGCCGAGCGCACAGGCCGGTGCGCGGCGTGTCGAGCGTGTCCCTGCCGAACCTGTCATTGCTGTCGAGTCCTTCGTCACCGGGCGGTGTCTCACAAGCATGCAATTTTCGCGCAAAAGGCGCACCAAAGCCAGTCGTCAGGCGCGTTTGCGCACTCCCCGGGCCTGCGCGCGGGTCGCGGCGGGCAAGTCCCCCGGCCGGGCCGACCCGCCCGGGGAGCAAGTCTGGACCTCACGGGCAGAGCTTCCACGGGTTGCGTCACAAAAACGGCGTAAATCGGCGCCAGGCCGCCGCCGCGAGGCCGGGAATGCGAAACTTTTCACAGAACCCTAGACCCGTGTAACGCAGAATCCGCCCGTCCTGCGACGCGAGCCATACAGGTTTGCGGCCATTTGCCGATGAAGCGGCAGGCCTGCTGCGGAGTCCGCACCCGGCAGTCAACGTCCTCAATCTCACCGCGGTGAAGGTAACAATGAACAAGTTAGTCAGAATCGTTGCGAGCCTGCTGATGCTGGCCGTACTCGCACCCTCCTCGGGCCTGGCGGCGAAGGCGGAGGGCTTCACCTTGCAGGGGCGCGGGGCGCCGGTCGATCTCAGCGCCTACCGCGGGCGAGTGGTCTACCTGGATTTCTGGGCTTCGTGGTGCACGCCCTGCCGCAAGTCGTTCCCGTGGATGAACGCGATGCAGAAGCAGTACGGCAAGTACGGCCTCGAGGTCGTCGCCGTCAACCTGGACGAGAACCGCGGCCTGGCCGAGCAGTTCCTGCGCCAGACGCCGGCGGAGTTCACCGTCGCCTTCGACCCGACGGGACGTACCGCCGAGCACTACAGGGTGCAGGTCATGCCGAGCTCCTACCTGATCAACCGCAACGGTGAGCTGGTCGCCGAGCACAAAGGGTTCCGGCGGGTCGACACCGCGCGCCTGGAGAAGGAAATCCGCCAACTGCTGGCGAGCCGCTGACGTGCGCGCCCTGCTGCCCGGCGTCGCCGTGGGTCTGCTGCTGCTCGGCGGCTGCTCCGCGATGGGCGACGCGCTCAAGTTCGAGGACGTGAAACCCTGGCAACGCGGCGTGCTGGCCCAGGACGACATGCAACTCGTCCCGGACGCGATGGAAAGCTACGCCGACGATCACCTCTACTTCAGCAAAGAAGCGGCTACCGGCGGCAAGGGCGTCGGTGGCGGCGGGTGCGGATGTAACTGATGGAAAACCTTCGCTCGCGCCTGGCGCTGGCAAGCTGCGCGCTGCTCGCGCAGCACAACGGGCTGGCCCAGACCAGCGTCGACAACGACTGGGTCGTGGATTCCTCGCTGCTGCAGTACACCGAGAGCGACGACCGCGTGGCGGTCACCAAGCTGGTCGCGTCGGTGGACGGCAACGTCAGCACCAAGGACTCGGTCAGCCTGCAACTGGTGTACGACACCATGAGCGGCGCGACCCCCACCGGGTTGATCTCCGACCCGGCCAGCATCGAGACCGTCACCGGGGTTTCCGGCGGCGAGTTCGCCACCGGCAGCGGCGCGGGCGTGACGCTGGCCGAGTTCGACGACACCCGGCTCGCCGCCAAGCTCGACTGGTCGCACCAGTACAACCGTACCTTCGCGGTGACTTACGGCACCGCCGTCTCGGTCGAGAACGACTACCAGTCGATCGGCGCGAGCGCCAACTTCGCCAAGGACACCGCGAGCCGGCTGACGACGTTCAACGCCGGCATCGCGGCGACTTTCGACACCGTCTCGCGCACCGGCGGCAAGACGCCGCTGCCGCGCAGCAACCTCGCCGACCCCGAATCGGAGATCTTCGTCGACGAGGCGCGGCGCAACACCATGGAAGCGCTGGTGGGCTTCTCGCGGGTCATCAACTCGCGCACCATCGCCCAGATGAACGTGACGCTCGGCCTGTCGGACGGTTACCACACCGACCCCTACAAGCTGGTCAGCGTCGCCGACAGCGATAGACGCCCGCGCGGCGCCGTCTACGAGAGCCGCCCGGAGTCGCGCGAGCGCCACTCGATCTACACCAAGCTGGCGCATCAGTTGCGCGACGGCAACATCCTGCACCTGTCCTACCGCTACTACGACGACGACTGGGACGTGGTCTCCAACACGCTGGAGTTCAAGTACCACCGCAAGCTCGAGCGCGGCAGCTTCATCGAACCCAACATCCGGCTCTACGACCAAACCGAAGCGTTCTTCTACACGCACTTCCTCGACTCCGCGACCTCGGACGCCAGCGACATCGACACCATTCCCGAGTTCGTGAGCGCCGACTACCGCCTCGACGGCATGCAGAGCTACACCATCGGCTTCAAGTACGGCACCCCGGTGCTGAGCGGCGGGCGGTTGCGTTTTCGCGCCTCCTACGTCGCCCAGACCTACGACGACACCGAGTTCGACGAGCACGACGCCGTGGTGCTGCAACTGAGCTTCAGGAACGTCTTCCAGTAACCGTCGGCCAACGATCGACCGGTGTGAAAGGGGCCTGCGGGCCCCTTTTCCGTGTCAGCCGGCTGTCCGGCTCGGCACCGGATCCGCGCCATCGCAAGGAAGTGTCTCCGCGTCGCGGCAGATGACGCTCGACCTCATCGCGGTCGCGAACGAACCCGCAGTGCTCGGGCGCACAACGCCCGGTCGTCACGGCCCGTTCAGCGCAACGGGTACACGGCGCCGTGACCCAACCCTTCTGGACATACATGTGCCCGTGCGAGCGCAGCAGGCGCCCGGATCGTGGTTCCACGCAACGGCCGGGGTGAGCCGCTGTTCGGTGCTGTTGCGTTCACCGCCGCGCAGCCCCAGGTCGCCTGACTCCTCCGGGAACGGCAAGTGCTGGGCCAGGCGTGGCACGGGGTCCCGGGTCTTCGAGCCCCGCCCGAGCCCTCGACGCCGGCGAGGTAGCTGTCTCGCTGCATCGCGCACTCATGCCGGCCGGCCTGTCGATCGCGGAGCTCGCGAAACCGCCGGACACCCGCGTGGTCCGCTTTCGCCTGTCGCGCCCCAGTCGACGCGAGCTCGGCCGCCTCGCATCGTTGCTCGCCTTGCCGGAACTCGGTGGAACCGGCGCCGATCCGCCCAGACCTCGCCCAAAAAAATGCCCCTCCGGGGAGGGGCAAATCATCGAGGTGATGTGAATGACCGGGTGCGATATCCGATATCGTCCCCTGCCCCTGATACTAGGCCGGCGGCGGCGCCGGCACGATGGGCACCGAGCCGATGTTCTCGTTGATAGCCTCGTCGCCCAGTGGGTTCATCGCTTCGTCCTTGGTCAGTACGTGCGGGTTCTGGGCACCGAAATAGGTATAGGTCGTCGAGGCGATGGCGAGCGGTTCGATCTCGTAGCTCTCGCTGGTCGGCAACGTGAACTGATTGTTCTGCCCGGAGTTGCCGCCGCGCACGGTGGTTCCGACGATCTTGCCGAGCTGCCGAGGGCCGAACCGGCCCTGCACCGCGGCGCCGCCGAACGTGTAGAGGTTCTGGTTGTTGGCGTGGTCCCAGCCGTTGGAGTTGTTGCGGTTCACCAGGCGGCCGAAATCTCCGTAGATGTTGATGACGATGTTGTCGGTCGTGCGCACCAGCGGCGACCCCGAGCCGGCGGTGCCGGGCGTCGAGACGACGTTGGCGGTCTGGGTGCCGGAGTACTTGATGTGCTTCATGGCGGCGTCCATGGTGTCCATCAGCTGCGCCATGCGCACCGGGTAGCGGTCGAAGCCGTTGTTGTGGTCGTCCCAGCCGCCCAGGCCGGCGGTACCGACGGCGATGAACGCCGTCGCCGGGTTCTCGATGGCAAGCGTCACAGCGGCGCGCACGCGATTGGCGAAACCGTTGTTCGGATAGACGAGCCGATTGTTGTTGGCGTTGAAGTTGTTGCCCTGGTCGACGACCTGGTCGATGACCGGCAACTCGCCGTCGGCGGCCGCGGACAGGTTACCGATCCGTTCCTCGAGTTGCTGACGCAGATCGAAGCCGTTGATCGCCTGCTGGAACCGCGAGTTCGAATAGCGGGCCTGCACCTTGCTCACCAACGCGTCGAGCGCATCGCCGTTGTTGCCGCCGGCGCGGGTGTAGGGGTTGTCGAAGTCCTCGTCGAGCGTGAGGCCGCGCATGCGCAGCGGCAACGGGTTCGACGGGTCGGAAGCGAACAGGGTGGTCTCGCCCTCGAAGGAGATGAACGGGAACAGCATGTTCTCGACACTCGCGATGGGGCTGCCGTCCGCCAGCACGGTGGTGCTCTGGATCGCGCTGCGCTGCGAGTACAGCATATAGGCGAGCCGCGTCCCGATGCCGGGCGTGCCTTCGATGTCGAGGCTGCCCTTCTGACCCATGAAGATATTCTCGCGGTGCGAGCGCGAGGTGTTCTTGCGCTTCATGACCGTGCGGTAGATGCTCATGTAGCCCTGCTCGAGCATGAACTCCATGTCGTTGCCGCCGGCCGCTGCCCAGAACCCGTTGCGCGTCACACCGTTGCCGGGCGCGCCGTTGTTGCGATCGACCAGAGTGTCGGGGTAGGGATTCTGGGAGTTGGCGTCGATGTCGACGACGTTGGTCAGGTTGCCGGCAAGCTCCGAGGCGCCGCCGTACAGGAAGATGTTGATCACCTGCGGCAGCACCGCCGGCGCGGCGAAGTCGAGCTCGCTATAGGCCGGCGCCGCAAAAGCCGGATTGATCAGGGAGCTCAGGGTCAGCGACGAGGGAACCGCGATCGCGGTCCCGGCGCCCATGGCCGATTGGATAAAGGTACGACGTTTCATGGTTCGATTCGCCTGATCAGTTGATGCTTTTCACGTAGTAGAACTCGGGGAGCCGCGACGCGTAGTCGAAGGTCTCGCGAGCGATGTCGTCATGGAAGCCCGTACGGACGTCCAGGTCACCGTCATCGTCGTCGTCCCGGATGAAGTTGAGGTCGTCCTCGAACAGCGTCATCAGGTCCGCCATCTCCTCGCTGTCCGCGCGCCGATGCAACGTGCTCAGGAAAAGCAGGTTCAGATAGTCCTGCGGCCGGATGTCGGCCAGGTAGGGCTGCAGCTTGGTGTCCACGTCGCCCGGGTCGGCGTCGGTGTCTTCGGTCAGTATCAGCCCCGGCACGACGATCTGCACCTCGTCGATCTCGCCGGTGTCGATGTTCTCCCGCCCGACGGTGACGATCTCGCCGGTGTAAGCGCCGGAGCGGCGCAGCAATTGCTCGCGCAAGCCCTTGTGGTAATTGGCGAAACTGAGCGCGTCCATGGGCACGAACGGCGTGCGTCCGATCTTGAGCGCCATGCTGTGCCAACCCATGGTGCCGAGATAGATGGCCTGTGCACCACCCTCGGAGCTGGTCATGTTGTCGAAGATGCGCTCGTCGACGATACCCTCGTTGAAGCGCGGGTCCCACTTGAGCGTCGCGAGCAGCGACATGGTCGTCTCCTCGAACGAACGCGGACGCTCGGTGTTCAGCAGGTACTCCCGCGAGAACAGGATGGCCGTGAAGATCTCCTCGAAGGTGTCCGCGCCGCTGCCGACGATCGATTCCACCATCGCCAGACGGTCGCCGATGGTGCGCCCGTCCATGAGGTAGTTGATGATCACCTCGGTCACGCGGGGCAACAGCAGCGGGTGGCCGGCGATGACGTCGTGAAGGTCGTCGCAAGTCATCACGTAGTAGTTGTCGAGGATCAGCTGCTCTTCGTAGTTCGGAAAATCAGTGCGCGCCAGCTGGTAGCCCTGGTCCTCGTCGGTCAGGTACAGGTCCTTGCAGGCGATGCCGCCGCGGCGCGAGTCTTCCTCGGTGTCGAACAACCCGAGGTACAGCTCATAGGCCTCCAGCGCGTGGTTCTCCGCCGAGCGCGAGACGCGCCAGCGGTCGATCGTCGGCAGCTGCGAGCGCACCATCTGGCGCACCGACAGTCCGTTGGTCATCTGCTCGACCAGTCTGCGCACGATGTTCTGGACGTTGACGATGTCGGTGCTTTCCATCTCCAGCGCCGGCGAGTACATGATGGTGTTGGCCAGGAAGTAGGCCATCCAGTTGATGTACGCGTCGCGACTCAGCGGGTATTCGTGCATGCGCGCCAACGGCAGCGCCCGCGGGCGGTCGCCGTCGAACGTGTACATGTTCAGTTCTTCGTTGGGATTGCCCTCGGAGTCGATGCCGTCGATCGCGCGGTCGATGGCGTCTCGCTCGACCGCCGGCATGTCCTCGGTGACGGCCTGTCGAATTCGCGCGAGCGCGTTGGTGTAGGCGACCTGCGGGTCGTCGAAACCGGCGGAGACGTCGAAGAACTCGTCCACCGGCATGCCCTTGTACAGGGTACCGAGCAGCTTGCTGACCACCTGGTATTGCTGCTCGGCGCTCATCGCGTTGAAGTCGCTGTCGCTCAACGGCGCTGCAGTGCCTCGAACGTTCGATGCGCTGCTGCCGCCGCCACTGGGCTGGCCCGGATTACATCCGCTGAGTGCCAGCGCGGCCAGCAGCGGAACCAAAGCGAGCTTGTTCATATTTGCACCCATAACGTGTGTGTCGCCTGCCGGCGTCCCTTCATTGCCCCGATGCCAGCGCGGCGTCGGGACGCCTTGCCGGAACTGGTGGCGAAGTGTGCTCGACCGGGGGATTCGTGAATGCGACAACGTCCACAAAACTTTGGCAGTGGCCCACAGCGCAGCAGCGGCGGAATGCCGAGACTGTGAACTCGGTCACGAGGCAAGCGCGCTGTGGCGTGCTTTGTCAGGTTATTCGACGGTCAGAGAACGACCCCGAAGCGGCGCGAAACGGCCTCCGTCGGCGCTCGCGTCGAGACCTCAGTCGCCGGTGGCGATGGGTCGGCGCGGGTCGCGAATCCACTGCGACCACGAGCCCGGGTAGAGACGCGCTCCGCGCAACCCGGCGATCTCCAGCGCGAGCAGCGTATGGCATGCGGTCACACCCGACCCGCACATGCACACGGTGTCCGTCGCGGTCGCGGGGCCGAGGTCGCGGGTCAACTGCTCACGCAACTCGGCGGCGTCGCGGAAACGCCCGTCCGCACCGAGATCGCGCTGAAACGGATGGTTGATCGCGCCCGGCACATGGCCGGCGACACTGTCGAGCGGTTCGTGCTCGCCGCGGAAACGTTCCGGCGCGCGCGCATCGAGCAGGCGCAGGGTGCCGCCGCGGGTGGCGTCGACGATCGCCGCGGCGTCGACGTGCAGGGTGTCGTCCAGGCGGTACGGATAAGCGCCCGCGGGCGCCGGTTGCGGCAGATCCCGCTGCAGCGCGAAACCGCCGCGGCGCCAAGCCTCGAACCCCCCGTCCAGCACCGCGACCCGCTGGTGGCCCAGCCAGCGCAACAGCCACCAGGCACGCGCGGCGATCGCGCTGCCCTGCGCGTCGTACGCGACGACCTGGCTGTCGGGTCCCACGCCCTGGCGGCCGAGCCAGGCAGCGAAAACATCCGGATCGGGCAACGGGTGGCGCCCGGTGTCCGGTCCGATCGGCGCGGCGAGGTCGGCATCGAGGTCGGCGTAACGGGCGCCCGGGATGTGGCCCGCCCGGTAGGCCTCGCGCCCCGCGGCCGGCCTGGCGAGATCGAACCGGCAATCGAGCACCACCCAGGCGGGGTCGCCGAGACGTTCCTGCAGGGTCCGGGCGTCGACGAGCGTGGTGTAGGGCATTGCCGGAACCTTTAGACTAGGCGGATGCTGCAAGTGTATCTCAAGGCCATCGGCTGTCGCCTCAACGAGGCGGAACTCGAATCCTGGGGCACCCGCTTTCGCGACGCCGGCCACCGCCTGACCACCGATCCCCTGCGCGCCGACCTGATGGTGTTCAACAGCTGCGCGGTCACCCGCGAGGCGGAACGCAAGTCGCGCCAGAGCATCAGGCGCCTGCATCGCGACAACCCGCGCGCCAAGCTGGTGATGACCGGCTGCTACGCCTCTCTCGGGGGCGGGGCCGCGGCCGAGCGCCTCGGCGTCGACCTGGTGATCGGCAACGCGGACAAGGACGACCTGGTCGCTATCGTCGGGCGCGAGCTGGCGCCGGCGGCGCTGTCGGCGGCGGCCACCGAACCGGGGGAAGCGGCACTGTTCGCGCGGGGGCGCCAGCGCGCGTTCGTCAAGGTGCAGGACGGTTGCCGGTACCGCTGCACCTACTGCATCGTCACGGTGGCACGCGGCGAGGAGCGCAGCCGCGCGATCGGCGAAGTGGTGGCGCAAGTGAACGCGCTGGTTGCCGGCGGTGTGCGTGAAGTCGTGTTGACGGGGGTGCACGTCGGCGGCTACGGCAGCGACACCGGCGAGAGCCTCGCCACCTTGATCCGCGCGCTGCTCGACGACACCGGCGTGGAGCGCCTGCGCCTCGCGTCGGTGGAGCCCTGGGACCTGCCGGCCGACTTTTTCGACCTGTTCGCCGACACCCGGCTCATGCCGCACATGCACCTGCCCCTGCAGAGCGGCTGCGACAGCGTGCTGAGGCGCATGGCCCGGCGTTGCAAGACCGGCGAATTCCGCGCGCTCGTCGAGCGGGCGCGCTCGGCGGTGGCGGATTTCAACGTCACCACGGACATCATCGTGGGCTTTCCCGGCGAGAGCGCCGAGGAATGGGCGACGACGCTCGCCTTCGCCGGGGAGATCTGCTTCGGGCACATCCACGTGTTCAGCTTCTCGGCACGCGAGGGCACCAAGGCGGCGCGTCTTCCCGAGCAGGTGGACGGGGCGGTCAAGCGCGAGCGCAGCCGGGCCCTGCATGAGCTCGCCCAGCGCTGCACGCGCACGACGCTGGCGCGATTCGCCGGTCGGCGCCTGCCGGTGCTGTGGGAAGGCGAAGGCGAACTGCGCCACAACGGGCGCCGGCGTTACCTCGGCTACACGCCCAACATGTTGCGGGTCTGTACGGAGGTAGACGCCGCGGCGGCGCCGCTCACGAACCGGATCCTGCCCACCGATCTGCGCCACGACGGGCACGACCTGCTGCATGGCGAGGTCGTCGACGACCTGCGGGAAGCGTAGCCGCGACGGTCCGTACCGGCGTGCGCCGCCGCCGGCCGGCCAGGGGCCGGACACCCTAAAGATGCCCGCGCGGCGCCCGATAACCTGCCATCAGCACCCGTCGCAGAGTCTTATGAACCAGCTCGCCGCGCCGCTATCGAAGCTCGAGCAGCCGGTCGTGCTCGATGCCATTCGCGTGCTGCACGTCGACGACGACCAGGACGCGCTGGACCTCATCGCCGACCTGTTCGAGGACCAGGCGCAGATCGAGCTGATGGGCTGCGTGCACCCGATGCGGGCACTCGCCTGCGCGCGCGAGTTCCGCCCCGACGTGTTCCTCGTCGACGTGCGCATGGACGCCTGCCACGGCCTCGGCCTGGTCAAACACCTGCGCGAGAGCGAGGAGTTCGCGGGGGCGCCGGTGATCATGCTCTCGAGCGTCGATTCGGCACAGGAGAAGGCGCGCTGCTTCGCCGAGGGCGTGTCGGACTACCTGGTCAAGTTTCCCGACGCCGTCGAGCTGCATGCACGGGTGCGCTACCACGCCGAGGCCAGTCGCCGGCAACAGGCGCTGGAGGCGCTGCAACGCACGCTGATGCAACAGAAGCAGATCCTCGAGAGCGACCTGCGTTTCGCCGCCGAGGTTCAGCACGAGATGCTGGCCAAGCCGCCGTGCCCCGACCACCTCAGCGCGGCGGTGTGGATCCAGCCCTGCGGGCTCGTGTCCGGCGACTACTACCACTTCGGCGAGCGCCCGGGCGGCGGGCAGGAGGTCTTCCTCGGCGACGCGACGGGGCACGGCATCGCCTCGGCGTTCATCACGGTGATGGCCAGCATGGGGATCGCGCACATCGGCAAGTCCGTGTCGCCCTGCGAAGTCCTGCGGCGCCTGGACGCCGTGCTCAAACCCGCCATCCCGGGCGGGCATTTCATGACCGGCATGGCACTGCAGATCGACACGCGCGGCGCGCTCACGATGAGCGCCGGCGGACACCCCCCGCTCGTCGTTGCCCCGGCCGACGGCGGGGCGCTGGTGATACTGCGAAGCAAGAACCTGCCGCTCGGTATCCTGAACACCGCCAACCACTTCGACGAGTACGGCTATCGTCTGGCGCGCGGGGACAAGGTGTTCATGTATACCGACGGCATTTTGGAGTGGGAGAACCGCGGCGGCGAGCACTTCGGCGAGGAGCGCCTGCACGAGTTCCTCGCCGCGCAGCGCGAGCTGGCGGTGGGGGAGCTGGTGGCCAGCCTGCGCGAGGCGCTGGGCGGTTTCTGCGGCGGCGTCGAGAACGGCGACGACGTGACCCTCATCGCCATCGAGTTTCACGGCGCTCAGTGAAAATCCCGCGAGGCGGCGGTGAGGCCGCCGAGCTCCGCGGTGTGGTCCCGGAGATGGCGTGCGACCACGTGCAACACGTCCCCTTCGCGCTGAACGTGCCCGCGCACGCCGAGCAGGCTCGCGGCCAGCACCGCCCGCCGGTAACGCTCGGCGACCCGGTTCCACACGATCACGTTGATCACCCCGGTCTCGTCCTCGAGCGTCAGGAACAATACGCCGGTGGCGGTACCCGGGCGCTGGCGACAGGTGACCAGCCCCACGGTCTCGGCGCGCGCGCCGTCAGCGAGATCCCAGAGCCCCGCGGCCGTGTGGACCCTGTCGAAGCGCGGGCGCAGCAGCGCCAACGGGTGGCGCCGCAAGGTCAGGCCGAGATGGGCGTAGTCCGCGGCCACCTCCTCGCCCTCGCTCGGCAGGCGTAAGGCCACCGGTGCCTCGCCACCCGGTGCCGGCGTGGGCAACAGCCCCGCGGGCGGCTCCACCCCCGCCAGCTCCCAGCGCGCCTGGTGGCGGTGGCCGGAGAGCGCGGAGAAAGCATCGGCATTGGCCAGCGCGGCCAGGTCGTTGCGGCGCAGACCGGCGCGCGCCGCGAGATCGTTCAGGTCGCGAAACGGCGCGCCGGAGCGGGCCCGCAAGACCCGCTCGCCGGCCTCCCGCGACAGTCCCTTGACCCGGTCCAGCCCCAGGCGCAACGCCGGTTGGGCTCCACCACGCGGCTCCAGGCTGCTCTCCCAGCGACTGTGAGTGACGTCCACGGCGAGCACCTCGACGCCGTGACGGCGCGCGTCCTGCACCAGTTGCGCCGGGGCATAGAACCCCATGGGCTGGGCATTGAGCAGCGCACAGGTGAAGGCCGCCGGCTCGTGGCACTTCAGCCAGGCCGAGACGTACACCAGCAGCGCGAAGCTGGCGGCGTGCGACTCGGGAAAACCGTACTCGCCGAACCCCTGGATCTGGCGGAAGATCCGCTCGGCGAACTCGACCCCGTAGCCGCGCCGGCGCATGCCGTCGATGAGGCGCTGCTCGAATTGCGCAAGCTCGCCGTTGCGCCGCCAGGCCGCCATGGATCGGCGCAGCCGGTCGGCCTCGCCGGGGCTGAAGCCGGCCGCGACCATCGCCAGCTTGATCACCTGCTCCTGGAAGATCGGCACGCCCAGGGTCCGCTCCAGGACCTCGCGGACCTCCTCGCTGGGGTAGTCGACGGGCTCCAGGCCCTGGCGGCGGCGCAGGTAGGGATGCACCATGTCGCCCTGGATGGGGCCGGGACGCACGATGGCCACTTCGATCACGAGGTCGTAGAAGTTCTCCGGCCTGAGCCGCGGCAACATCGACATCTGCGCCCGCGACTCGATCTGGAACACGCCCACCGTGTCGGCTTTCTGGATCATGGCGTACACCTGCGGGTCCTCGGGCGGGATGCTCGCCAGGCTGTACGCCTGCCCGCGCACTTCGCCGAGCAGGTCGAAGGCCTTGTGGATGGCGTTCAGCATGCCGAGCGCCAGGCAGTCGACTTTCAGCAGGCCGAGCGCGTCGAGGTCGTCCTTGTCCCACTGGATGACGGTGCGCTCGGGCATGGCGGCGTTTTCGATCGGCACCAGCTCGCTCAACGGGCCGCGGGAGATCACGAAACCGCCGACGTGCTGCGAGAGGTGGCGCGGGAAGCCGACCAGCTGGGTGGCGAGGCTCACCACCCGCTGCACCAGCGGGCTGCCCGGGTCCAGCCCGCACTCGCGCAGGCGCTCCTCGTCGACCCGGCGCCCGTCCCACCAGGCCAGGTTCTTGGCCAGGCGGTCGACCTGCTCCAGCGACAGGCCCAGCGCCTTGCCGGTGTCACGCACGGCGCTGCGCAGGCGGTAGGTGATCACCGTGGCAGCCAGGGCAGCGCGCTCGCGCCCGTACTTGCGATAGACGTACTGGATGACTTCCTCGCGCCGGGCGTGCTCGAAATCCACGTCGATGTCGGGAGGCTCGTTGCGCTCGCGCGACACGAACCGCTCGAACAGCAGGCTCATGCGCGAGGGGTCGACCTCGGTGATCCCGAGGCAGTAACACACCGCCGAGTTGGCCGCCGAGCCGCGGCCCTGGCAGAGGATGTCGTGCGCGCGGGCGAAGGCCACGAGGTCGTGCACAGTCAGGAAATAGGGCTCGTAAGCCAGCTCGCCGATCAGCGCCAGTTCGTGCTGCAGCTGCGCCTCGACCCGCGGCGGCACACCTCCGGGCCAGCGGCGGCGGGCGCCGGCCAGGGTCAACTCCCGCAACCAGCCGCCGGGGGTCTTGCCGGCGGGCACCAGCTCGGCGGGATACTCGTAGCGCAACTCCTCGAGCGAGAACGTACAACGGGCGGCCACGCGCACGGTCTCCGCCAGCAGCTCCGGTGGGTAGAGCCGGGCAAGGTAATCGCGGGCGCGCAGGTGACGCTCGCCGTTGGCGTGCAACGCGAGGCCGGCCGCCGCCACCGTGGACTTGAGGCGGATCGCCGTCAGCGTGTCCTGCACGGCACGCCGGCCGCGGCGGTGCATGTGCACGTCGCCGGCCGCCACCAGCGGCAGCGAGCATTTCCCGCCGAGACGGGTGAGCACGGCCAGGCGCCGGCGCTCCGTGCCGTCGCGCGTCAGCTCCACGGCGAGCCACACACGCCCGCCAAAGGCCTGCGCGAGCCAGCGCCCGGTGGCGACGTCGGCGGGATCGCCGGGCAGCCACAGGACCAGGCAATCGGCCAGCTCTCCGGGGGCATTGCACAGGTCCTCGCGGCACAGGCGATAAGCGCCCTTGGCGGCCGCGCGCCGGGCACGTGTGATGAGCGACGCTATCCGCCCGTAGCCGTGGCGATTGACCGCCAGCAACACCAGCCGCAGTCCGGGCTCGAACACCAGCTCGGTGCCGACGATCAGGTGCAGGCCGCAGTCGCGCGCCGCGGTGTGCGCGCGCACTATACCCGCCAGCGAGCATTCGTCGGTGAGCGCGAACGCCCGGTAGCCGAGCGCACCGGCGCGCTTCACCAGTTCCTCGGGGTGCGAGGCGCCACGCAGGAAGGTGAAGTTCGAAACGGCGTGCAGCTCGGCGTAGTCCGGGAGTTCCATCGCGGCCGGGGCAAGGTCAGGCAAAGATCCCGTGCAGGAACCATTCGCGCCGGCGCAGTTCCTGGAACACCCAGAAACTCGCACCCTGCGCGTTGCCGGCGAGAAAGTAGTCGCGGGTCACGTCGCGCCCGTCCCACCACCCGCTCTCGATGCGCTCCGGGCCGTCGTAGAGGACCAGCTCGCCTTCGTAGCAGGGCAGCCCGTCGCGGGTGGCCAGCGCGAGAGGTTGCGACAGCAGCCACAAGGGTCGCTCCAGGCGGACCGGGTAAGCGGGGACCTGCGCGGTGCGCGAGGCATCCGGGTCGGCCTTGCCCCAGGCGTACTCCGGGCGGTGCTCGGCGAAACAGCGCACACTGCCCACGGCCTCGCCGCCGAGGCGTACGCGCAGGCGATCGAGGAACAGGCCGTCGTGGGCCGCGCCGCGTGCGTCGAACAGGTCTTCGCTCGCCGCCAGCAGCGACTCGAAGCGCCCGGCGCGCAGCCCGACCTCGACCACCGGCGCGTCCAGCGTGGTGCGTTCGAGCTTCTCACGCACCAGCATCAGCAGGTGCGCCGGGTCGCGGCTGGGCGATACCAGGGCGAACCCGAGCAGGGTCGCGGCCACGCGTTCGTGGACCAGTTCCACCTCGAAGGTCTGCACGCCGGAGGCGTGCCCGGTGAGGATGCCGCAGAACTCGAAAATCAGCCGCCGCAAGGCGAACCCCAGCGCCTGCACGGAGGTGCTCTCGGCCGGCAGCGCAATCCGCTCGGCATAACGGGCCGGCGCCTCGAAGCGCGCTACCGGGTGGGCGGCGAGCCCGCACAGGCGATCGAGGTACTGCAGCAGCGAGGGACCGAAACGCTGCGCCAGCCCGGAGCGCGGCAGGCGACGACAGGCGCCGACGGTACCGATCCCCATTTCCTGCAATGCCTCGAGCACGGCGGGCGGCTGTTCCAGTCGGTCGAGCGGGATCTTCGCCAGTTGCCCCTCCCAGCCCGTGCCGCTGGCGATCCCGCCCCCGGCACGCGCCAGCAGGCTGGCCGCCAGCGGGGTCGGTGCCACGCCCCGCTGCGCGGTGTAGCCCAGTTCCGCGATCGCCCCGTCCAGCAGCGCCAGCAGCCGCGCCAACCCGCCGAACAGCCTCAGACTGCCCCGCACCTCCAGCAACACCGCATCGGGCGCGCGCAGGCTGACGAAGTCGCTGAACTGGCCGCACCAGGCGGCCAGGCGGGTCAGGGCTCGCGCCTCACGCGCACTGTTACGCGGGTAGTGCGTCGACTCCGGCGCCAGTGCCCAGACCGAACTCATGCGCAGGCCCGGGCACACCCCGAGGCGGGCGGCGGCCTCGTTGCAGACCTCTACCCGTTCGCGCCCGCCGCTCTCGGCGCTCACCACTGCCGGGCCGGCCTGCCCGGCGCGCGCCAGCACCTCCAGCGGCAACAGGGGGAAATGCAGGCACAACCAGAGCATGGGCAGAGCGGCGGAGCGACACGCGGCTCAACGGCAGTCCGGCCGCCGGGCACCGGCGTCGGGCGGCCCGGCACGATCCTCGCCCTGACGCTCCCGTGTATCGGGAAGGGCTGCGATGACGCCCTCCGACAGGGGGCTGCCGGGCAACGGGCTGCCGACGATCAGCAGGTTGCCGTTGTTGTCCCGGACCCGGAAATCCCGGCAGCCGTAAGCACGGTCGGCAGGCGCCGTGACGAAGTGCGCGCCCGCCTCGGCGAACTCCCGGTAGACTTCGTCGACGTCGCCGACGTGGACGTAACACACGCCCCTGGCGGTATCCGGAAACCGTTGCTGGCCGAACTCGATCACCGCCTGCCCGCGCACCGCCACCCCGTAGGGCGGGTCCTCCCAGAGGATCTCGATCGAGAACCCGAGTTTCTCCCGGTAATAACGGGCGGTAGCGGGCAGGTCGTGGGCCGGCAGGATCACCGTTGCGTTGAGGAATCGCGCAGGCATGCCGTTTTCTCCGCGACGCCAGGCACCTTCGGCTCAGTGCGCCCGGGCGCCCTGCCTGAATGCCACGGTGACCGGCCCGACCGGCCAGCCGCCGCGACGCTTGAGGATGTCCACGCAGAGATGGCGGGCGTCCTCGCCGCCCTCGGCAATGCCGTCGAGTTGCAGGCGCAACTGCGCGGTGGAAGGCTGGCGCGAGACCCTGGTCGAGCGGAACAGGAAGCCCAGGCTGTTGCCGGCCTCGGCCGCCAGTTGCAGACGCCGCATGGCCCGCCCGTCGAGGACCTCGGGCCAGGCCAGGACCGCGCCGCAGGTCCCCGCCCGCAACGCCTGCTCCAGCGCCCACAGGCCGTCCTGGGCGCCGCGCGGGTGGATCATCAGGATGCGGGACAGTTCCACCCCGGCGGCCGCCAGGGCGGGCGCGTAAGGCAGGTAAGGCGGCGCTACCCAGGCGATCCAGCGCTCGGCGCGGCTGAGCCGGGCCAGCACCGGCATCAGCAGCCGCAACTCGCCGATTCCGGCGCGCGCCGGCAACAGTTCCACCAGGCCGCTGTCCGGCCAGCCGCCGCCCGGCAGCAAGGCATCCAGTTCGCGAAAGCCGGTGGGGATGGCCGGGACCGGGGCAGACAGCTCGCCGCCTCGCCACAACTGGCGGCTGTGCAACAGGGCATCAAGCGACATGGTTGCGCACCACGCCCACGCCGATCCCTTCGATGTGCAGCGCCCGGGCGCGCAGATCGACCTCGATGACGTCGAATTCGGGGTTCTCCGGATGCAACAGCACCCGGTGCCCGCCCTGGCGCTCGAACCGCTTCACGGTCACCTCGTCCTCGATGCGCGCAACCACGATCTGGCCGTTGCGGGCCTCGGGCGAGTGGTGCACCGCCAGCAGGTCGCCGTCCAGGATTCCCGCATCGCGCATGCTCATGCCGTGCACGCGCAGCAGGTAGTGAGCCCGGGGGCGGAATACCTGCCCTTCCACCGCCAGGTACTGCTCGATGTTCTGCTCCGCCAGCACCGGAGCACCCGCCGCCACCCGGCCGATCACCGCCAGCCCGCTTTCGGCGACCAGACGGATACCGCGGGAAGTGCCCGGCATGAGTTCGATGGCGCCCTTGCGCGCCAGGGCCCGCAAATGCTCCTCGGCGGCGTTGGCCGAGCGTACCCCGATCGCCCGCGCCAGCTCGGCACGGGTGGGCGGTACGCCGTTGCGCTCCAGGTAGTCGCGGATGTGGGCGAGGATTTCCTGCTGTCTGGGGGTCAGTTCTTGCATCGGGCGGTTTCGCTTGTCTGGTTTTATATACAGTACTGGCTATATATACAGTACAAAACCCTTGCAGGCAAACCCTGCCGTAAACCTTTCGCCGGCCGCGCCGCTACCTTGTTGATGCACAAGCCGAAAATGCGAACTGATGCGTTGACTCCAGCCATCGGGTATTCTTTCGCGACCACCTTTTCAGCGTGGCAGGGACCGCAGCCTGCGGCTGACGCCGCCCCCCGCCAGACCCCCGCTACCGACTTCTCAGGAGACGATAGATGACTGACAAGACCGTCACGGTGATCGATGACACCACGGGCAAGAAGATCCAGTTGCCCGTGCGTGAAGGCACCCACGGCGATCCCTGTTTCGACATTCGCCGCCTCAACCCGGAGCTGGGCTACTTCACTTACGACCCGGGGTTCGTCGCCACCGCGAGCTGCAGCAGCGCCATCACCTACATCGACGGCGATCAGGGCATCCTGCTCTACCGCGGCTACCCGATCGAACAGCTCGCCGAGAAGAGCAGCTACCTGGAAGTGTGTTATCTGTTGCTCTACGGCGAGTTGCCGAACCCGAAGGAAAAAGAGGATTTCGAGCGCACCATTTCCACCCACACCATGGTCCACGAGGGCGTGCGTCGCTTTTACGAGGGGTTTCGTCACGACGCCCACCCCATGGCCATCCTGGTGAGCACGGTGGGGGCGTTGTCGGCCTTCTATCACGACTCCACCGACATCACCAACCCGGAACACCGCAAGATCTCCGCGCACCGCCTGATCGCCAAGATGCCGACCATCGCCGCCGACAGCTACAAGTACTCGCTGGGGCAGCCGTTCATCTACCCGCTGAACGCGCTCGGCTACGTGGAGAACTTCCTGCGCATGATGTTCGCCGTGCCCGCGGAGAGCTACCAGTCGAACCCGACTTTCGTGCGCGCGCTTGAGATCATCCTCATCCTGCACGCCGACCACGAGCAGAACGCCAGCACCTCGACCGTACGCCTGGCGAGCAGCTCGGGTGCCAACCCGTTCGCCAGCATCGCCGCCGGCATCGCCTCGCTGTGGGGCCCCTCGCACGGCGGTGCCAACGAGGCGGTGATCCGCATGCTCGAGAACATGCTGGCGTCGGGCGAACCGCTGGACAAGTACATCGCGCGTGCCAAGGACAAGAACGACACTTTCCGGCTGATGGGATTCGGCCACCGGGTGTACAAGAACTACGACCCGCGCGCGCGCATCATCCGCCAGGTCGCCAACGGCCTGCTCGACGAACTGGGTGCGGAGAACCAGCCGCTGTTCGAGCTGGCACGCAAGCTCGAGCAGGTGGCGCTCGAGGACGACTACTTCATCGAGCGCAAGCTCTACCCGAACGTCGATTTCTACTCGGGCGTGATCCTGCGCGCGATGGGCATCCCGCTCAGCATGTTCACGGTGATTTTCGCGATGGCGCGCACGGTCGGATGGATCGCGCACTGGATGGAGATGATGCAGGACCCGGAACTGCGTATCGGCCGCCCGCGGCAGCTGTACACCGGCGAGAGCCAGCGCGACTACCCCTGATCCGAGCCGGACGAACCGGCCGGCCCGCGCGCCTGTGCGCCCGGGCTGACCGCCATCCGGGAAAACGAACTACCAGCAGATCTGCTCCCATCCCCGCGACGTACGCTTCCAGGTGCACGGGTCGCCGTCGGCCCTGAAGAACATCAACTCGACGGCCTGGGTGGGGTCGACCGTCATCTCCCGCGTGCACTCGGGCGAGTCGGGGGTCACGAAGCACGAGGTCTGGGTTCCCTCGGGAATCCCGCACTGACAGCACAGCCCCGATCCGTCGGTCGCGCCCCAGTCGGGCTTGTCTTTCTCGAGGTTGCACACGACCACCGGCGGCACCAGCCCGGTCGCCGGATCGGGCGCGGGGCAGCGGATGCCGGTCTCGTCGAGAAACCCGACGTCAGGCTGCGAGATCGGGTCCTGGCACAGGGGCAGGTTCTCGGCGACCGGCGGCGGGGGCGGCGGCGCCGCGAACGAGCCGTCGGTGCAGAAGAACGCCCCGGTGATGTTCTGGATGCTGCCGTTGGGCTTGAGGTCGCCGGCCTGGCCCGAGAACGTATCGAAAGCGTAGGTGTAGCTACAGTTGTTCTTGCCCTGCGCGCCGCCGTTGGCGACCATCACCTTGACGCCGAGATCGCTGCCCTCGCGCACGCTCCACAGCACCCGCCCGTCAGCCGCCTGCGTGCTGTCGACGGTGAACGATTTGCCACCGCTGCTGAACGAGCAACTGCCGATCCCGTCGTTGATGAAACACCCGCCGTAACCGTTGATGTCGGAACAACTGTTGTTGGCATCGATCGACATGACCGCGAGCGCCGGCGGATCGCTGTCGATGCAGTCCGCGTTCGCCGGCAGCGCGAGGCCAAACGCCAGCGGGGCGAAACACAGCAGGGCACCGGTATACGTTGTTCTTGTAGTCATGAGTCGTACTCCTCCACATCGAGCTAGAAACTCAGCGTAATGCGACCGAGCACCATCTGCTCGGGGGCGTACGGCCCGGTGGTCGCATCCTCGCTGAATTCGCGAAAACTGTCATCGAGGAACTCGAATTCCTCGTCGGTCAGGTTCTTGATGCCCAGGCTCGCGATACCGCGGCGCTGCGCAAAGCGGTATCCGACCGCCACGTCGACCAGGGAGAAACTGTCCTTGCCCTGTGCGAACACCGCGTCCGCCGCGCGCTCGACCCGCTGCTCGACATAGGTAACGCGCAGGCTCGCGAACAGACCGTTCGGGCGAAAGTAGCTCACGCCCAGCGGCACGCTGGTGGTGGTGACCTCGGCCGGCACCGGGCGAAACGCGTCCGCGCTCGCCGAGGGCTCACGGAAACGGTCGTAGGCCAGTTCCGCGCTGAGCGCGACCTGCTCGCCCGCCGCCAGGTAGAGATAGAGCCGGTGGTGTTCTTCGTCCTGCTCGATGCCGCCCGCCTCCTCCTTGCCGTCCTCGGTCACCAGCACCACCG
Organism: Gammaproteobacteria bacterium; assembly: GCA_041623575.1. Lineage (GTDB taxonomy): Bacteria > Pseudomonadota > Gammaproteobacteria > JAHELT01 > JAHELT01 > JAHELT01. The sequence goes on along the minus strand of JBFJWO010000001.1, from coordinate 5,419 downwards.
GGACGTCGAGATCGCGCCAGGTCGCCTCCGCCCCCCACGCCACGTCCGTCGCGGACCCGACGTCGATTCCGATACCGCGGGTACGCGCCTCGGTCCCGGTCGCATCGTCGAACAACTGGTTGAAACCGGCGACCTGGGTCGGCTCGATGGTGCGATTGTTGATCAACGACGGCTTGAGCACCTGAAACGCCGCCGCGCGCAACTGCACTTCGTCGTCGACGAGCCAGCGCACGCCGAGCTTGGGATTGAAGCCGGATCGTTCGATCGGCTCGTCCGTGAGGTCGTCGTAGCTGGCGCCCAGCGTCCAGATGAGCCCGCGCCGTTGCCCGATGTTCGCATAGGCGTAGGCACGCGAGTGCTCGATCGATTCGTCGATGGGCTCGTCGAACTCGAACAGCGGCCCGATGACGACGTCGGAGATGACCGTCACGTCACTGCCCGTCGTTTCCGACTCGCTGTACGCCGCGCCCAGAATGTAGTTGCTGTTTTCGGCCTTGCGTATGGCCTGGATCTCGACCAGCGAACCGTCGGTCTCCAGCTCGGTATCGGCCGCAAAAAGCGTCGTGGGATCGATCTGATCCGTCTCGCTGCGCGTTTCGTCGCGCTCGCTGTGGATGACCGAGACGAGCAGGTCCGACGAGGGGTCCGGCGAATGGCGAAACCCGACACGCGCGCTGGATCGACTGGTGTCGATCCGCCGATCGTCGACGAGGTCGTCCGGGTCGAAGCCGAACACGAGGTCGCCGCTCAGCGATCGGCGATGCATCAGCTCTGCCTGCCAGTACGATCGCGCGCCGATCGCGCCCTGCAGGTAGACGTTGTAGACGTCCTGCTCCAGGTCGTTGTTCGCCCGCCAGCCGTCGGTCTCGTAAGCGAAGGCGCCGAAGCTGTAGGAGAAATCGTCGGCAACGCCTGAAACGACCGCTTCGGCGCCGGCGGTGCCCTCGCTGCCGCCCACCGCGGTAACGTTGAACTGGGTATCGTTGCGCTGGAACAACGGCGTGAACTCGTTGAAAGCCGCGCTCGCGGGTCCGCCCAGCGCGACGATATTGAGGTTGCTCTCCGAGATGCTGGGTTGCACGGGATTGATGTTGCTGTCCTGCAGCAGCTGCGCCTGAAAGAGTTCGCTGACCCGTGCGATCTCGAACCGGCTCATACCCCGATAGCTGTCGGAAAGGAATCGGTGCGCGGACGCGTTCGAAGGGTCGAGTGCAAGGGAGTGCGTCGACTCGTCGATGCCGAGCTGCGTGAAACCGAGGTCTTTGTGCACCCGGGCGAGGCTGGTGCCGCGCGCCGCACGGTCCTGGTCGAGCAGCAGACGTCCGCGGTAGGCGGCGCGGTTGTCGTTGAGTCGGATCGACGTGTCGATGTCGCGCGCCGCCTGCACCGGCCGGTTCTCGGTCTGGTTGCGGATGCCGTCATAGAGGAAAGCGGTCGGATCGAAAGGGTCGAGATCCCTGGCCATGGCGAACTGCTCGGCGTCGAGCGGCGGGCGCTTCTCTTCGAAATACGCCTTGCCGAGGTAGGCCCGGAGCAAGGCACTCGAGGCATCCAGGCCGACCGCGATCTCGATGGCCGCCCGACCTCGCGCGAGATCACCCGCGCCGATCCTGGCCAGACCCAGTCCGAGATGCGCCAGGGGATCGGCCGAGTCAAGCGCGACAGCCCGCTCGAACGCCGCTTGCGCGTCGCCGGTGCGGAACTCGGCGAGCCTTATGAAACCCAACGTGCTCTGCGTGCGCGCCAGCCCGGGCGCGAGCGAGGCCGCTTTTTCCGCGGCTTCGACGGCGCGTTCGCGAAACCCGAGCATCAGCTCGAGTTCGGCTAGCCGTGTCCACGCGAGGGCGTCCGCGCTCGGCAGCTGCACCGCGCGAAGCAGCGTCTCGCGTGCCATCGGGATCTGGAATGCACCCTGTTGGGCGTAGGAGAGCGCGATGTGCGCCGCCGCCGAATCGGGGCTGGAAGCGACCGCCCGATTGCCGTCGGCCAGCGCCTGCTCGAGGTCGTTCTGCACGACCGCGACAACAGCGCGTAGCGCGAACGCAAGGCCCGCCCCGGCGTCGCGCGCGAGGGCTCGATCGATGTCGGCGCGGGCGTCCTCGACGCGGCCGACCGACAACAACAGAGCCGCCCGCAGGACGAAGAACCCGGCATCGCGCCCGGCCTGCGGAACGTTCTCGAGTGCGGCAAGGGCAGCGGGGGTGTCGTTGGCGCGCAAGGCATCGGCGAGAGGCCCGGAACCGAGGCGCTGCGCGCCCCCGGGCGCCGCCAGCAGCGGCGGGTAATAGAGCGCCCACTGGGCCGCCTCGCGCGGGCGCACCACGACACGGGGTTGCGGCGCCGAGCCCGCCTCGGCGGCCACCGATTGGTTGCGCCCGACGCTGATACTGCCGTGCTCGTTTTCCGCCAGCACGCGCCCTTCGAGCACGGTCAGCACGGCCTGCTCGTCCACCACCCGCAGCACGAACTCCGTACCTTCGATCGAACCGTTCAGGTACGGGGTGTGGACCCTGAGCAGGCGGGGTTGGCGAAAGAAGGTCTGAAACGCGCCGAAGATGAGCTCGATCAGCGAGGGTTCGGCCTGTTGCTCGACGATGTCGACCAACTGCAACGTCGTGCGTTGATCGATCCTCAGCACGGCGTCGTTGATAAGCGCCACAGCGGCTCGGCTGTGGACGCCGACACGCACCGAGTCACCCTGACAGAGGACCTCCTGCAGGTCGGCCTCTTCCCAGCGCTCGGCGCTGGCGCGCCGGACCTCGACCTTGCCTTCGACGGAGACCAGCCCGCCGACCACGGGCTCGCAGTCCTCGGCAAGGGCGATCGGTGAAATACAGGCGCCGGCGAGCACGTACAGCGGGGCGAGCAAGACGCCGGTCCGTGCCAGTCTTCTCGTTCTGTCGAACCTGCTCGGGGCGCGATCCGGTCGCGAACGACCCGCACGCTCCATTAACTTGCCTCGTCGTTATGTTGTTAGCAGAGGCCCCGGGCTAATGTACGCGGTTTCTCACTGCGAATCCACACTCCACGTCGACCACGCGCCGTCGCTGCCGCGCTCACTTGGTCTCCAGGCGAATGACGAAGCCGTCCCGGCGCAGGCGTTCCTCCCATTGCGCGCTGCAGCGTTCGCGGTAGAACCGCGCCGGCCCGTCATCGGGAAATTCGTCCAGAATCCTGTCGAGCAGCGCCGCCGCGAGCCTGCGGCGCCCGTTGCGCAGCAACGTCAGTGATCGCGCGAAACGCCGGCAGAGCCTGCGCTGCGCGGCGGACGCCGCGGTTTCCAACGCCAGGATCTCGACCACCGCGACGGGAGCCTGGTTGCCGATCGGTAGGAACGATCCCAGAGGCCTGCACAGCAGCCAGTCGAATCCCTCGACCACCGCCTCGCTCGCCAGCAACTGGGTGCCGAGCTGCTTGTTCAGGCCTTCGATGCGTGAAGCGGTGTTCGCGCAGGCGCCGACGATACTGTAGACGAAATGGCCGCCCCCACCGGCGTGGCCGACGAACACCTCGCCGGTTTCCAGGCCGATGCGCGGCGACAGGTTGCCGCGCCCGGTCTCGGCGCTGAACCGGTTGATGGCATCGACCGTGCCGAGTGCCGCGAGAATCGCGTCGCGACGCAGTTGCTCGTCGGACTGCAGGCCGGTCCACGCGCACATGATGGCATCGGCCCGGAACTCGGTGACGTCGACGCCGTGTTCGATCAGGGGCGCCGACAGCGCTTCGAAGTACTCGTTCATGAACGCGGCCAGGTGCTCCGGCGACATGGTCTCGGCGATACCCGTGAAACCGGCCATGTCGGTGGCGAGACAGGTGGCGTGCACCGAGCGATTGAGACCGACCGGATCCACGCCACCGGCCCGGGTAAGGTCGGCGACGATACTGCCCGGCAGGTAGTAGCTGATCGCCTGCGTCAACTGACGCTCCTGTCGTCGTTCGAACAGGTACTGCGCGAGCAGGCCCAGGAACAGCGCCAGCGGCAACTGCAGCAGCAGCGGGGTGGCGAGCGGCAACCACGAGTCGGCCACGTTGAACAGGTACTGTACGCCCGCGCCATAGGACACGCCCAGGACGAGCGCGAGAGGAACGGAAACCAGCGCCGGCAACAGGTAGACCAGGGCGCCGACAAGACTGCCGAAAGCCAACACGATCGCGATCGAGGTCGGGGCGTCGGGTGGGCGCAGCTCACGATCGTCCAGCAGATTGGCGAGCGCGGTGGCCGCGATCTCCACGCCGCTCAGGTCCACTCCGTCCTCGTTGGTGAACACCGTGTAGAACCGATCCGGCTGCCCGGGATCGTAGAGGTCGGAATAGCCCACGAAGACGATCTTTCCGGCGAGATCGGGCAGGCTCTCGTCACCCGCCTCGTCGGCCGCGATGACCTTGTGATAGGGAAGGGTCCGCACGCTGCCGGGCGGCCCGTAGAAATTCAGGTAGCGGGTGTCCGGCCCGGCGTAGAGGTTGACGAGGGCGGTGATCAGTTGCCGCTGTCGTGGCGACAGCGGTTCGTCGCGGGTCGCGTGCAGCGCTTCGGTGAGCCGTGCCACGGCCTGCGGATTGTCCTTCAGAGCGCGGCGCAGGGTACGCATGACCGCGCTCACCGGGCGCGCCCTCGTAAGGGATCGCGCGTCCGGCGGGAGATCCTTCAGCTCGGCGATGTTCGCCTCTCGCATCAGCCGCGCGAACACTTCGTAATGATCCAGGGCGTGCAGCTGCAGCGCTGCCGCGGGCATCGTGGCGGCATCGTCGGTGGTCGCCTTGAACGCCCAGTACTGGTAGACGGCCTCGTTGAGTTTCGGCAGCGGAAACGGACCCAGCGCGTTGGCAGCCTCGGCGAGCACGGGCACGGGGGGGATCAACTGCTCCACCCAGACCGAACCGTAGGTCTGCTCGTCGACGTTGGACGCCCGGTTGCCGAGCTGGCCCAGCGGCAGGCGTTTCCCGTCGAGTGACTCGAACAGGACGACCCGCCCCGAGCGCTCGATGGCCGCACCGAGTTCGGCGTCCTCGGCGCTCGAGCGCGAGCGCTGGAAATCCATGTCGAGCACGACCACGGACGCGCCCAGGCGCTCGAGGTTGCGGATCAGGCGGGCGTGGATGGACCGTGGCCACTCCCTTGGCAGTGAGGGCAGGTCGAGATGGCTGCCGGTCCGGGCATCGATCGCGACGACCACGACATCGTCCGGCGCGTCGATCGGGCCGCGGACCTCGAACAGCCAGCTCAGGCCGAAGCGGCGTTCGAAGTCGTCGCCGGGGGTCGTGGCCATGAACGCGACGCCGACGACGCCGATCGCGAAGGCGACAGCGGCGCCCTTGATCCAACGTCGCAGCGGCAGGCGCCCGGCGGTCGTGCGCGCCAGGGTCACGGGCAGACGACGCGGGCCTTCGCAGCCCGCAAGCCTCGAGCAACAAAAAACGC